>JANLFZ010000164.1:0-2741 GCA_024653385.1 Thermoguttaceae bacterium
GGAGAGGCGTGTCTGTTGAGTCGCTGGGTTCCGCGCCCCCCATCTCCCGCTTACGCGAGAGGGGCTCTGGGTTCGACAAGACCCTCCCCTCTCCCGCTTGCGGGAGAGGGGCCGGGGGGTGAGGGCGCCCTGCCACGGGCGGCTTTCGCTGGAGCCTCAGACCTTCCAGCCTTCGCGGTAGGTCTTGTGAATGAACCGGTCGGCTTCGGGGCAGTTGACGGCCTTGAGATTCGCCGCATCCCACTGGAGCTTCTGGCCCACGCGATAGGCCACCGTGCCCAAAAGCACCGCCTCGGCCAGCGTGCCCGAGTAGTCGAAATTGCACGTGGTCGGTTCGCCCGTCTTGCAGGCGCGGATCCACTCGGCATAGTGGCCGATCGACTTGGGGATCGAGGGCTCGGGCGGCTTGAAGCCCTCGAATTGCGATTCGGGAAGCAGCTTGTGGTTGCCGTAGTCGGCAATGAGCATGCCCTTCTGACCGATGAACAAGACCGCCGCGCCCCAGGCGGGAATCTTGCGTTCGGCCAGGAAGGCAGGCCGCTTGCCGCCGTCGTACCAGGTCATCTGCACCGGGGGCAGGTCGCCCCGGGCAGGGAACTCGTAGCGCACGACCAGGCCGGGTGATGTCCGCTCGGGATGGATCGGGCGCGGGCCGTCGGTTTCGACCGTGGTCGGGTGTCGGAGCTTCAGGGCCCAGAACGGAAGGTCCATGTAGTGGCACCCGAAGTCGCCCAGCCCGCCCGTGCCGAAATCCCACCAACTCCGCCATGCGCCCGGCAGGTAGCAAGGATGATAGGGCCGGAACGGGGCCGGGCCGAGCCACAGGTCCCAATCGAGTTCGGGCGGGACGGGCGGGGTGTCTTTGGGGCGGTCGCCGCCGCCGTAGGACACGGGGTGCCAGACGTGGACCTCGCCCACCGGCCCGATCGCTCCCGACTGCACCAGCTCGACCACGCGGCGGTAGTTGTCGCCCGCGTGGATCTGCGTGCCCATCTGCGTGGTCAGCTTGTGTTTCTTGGCCGTCTCGATCATCTTCCGCACCTCGGCCACGCAGTGGGCCAGCGGCTTCTCGCAGAAGCAGTGCTTGCCGAGGTTCATCGCCGCCAGTGCCGCTGGGGCGTGCGTATGGTCCGGCGTGCCCACCACGACCGCGTCGATCTGGTTGGCCATCGCGTCGAACATCTTGCGGAAGTCGCGGAACCGCTTGGCCTTGGGGAACCGCTGGTACGACCCGGCGGCCCGCCGGTCGTCGACGTCGCACAGGGCCACGATGTTCTCGCTGGCGCACTGGGCCAGATCGGCGCCTCCCTGTCCGCCGACTCCGATGCCGGCCACGTTGAGCTTCTCGTTCGGCGAGCGCGGGGCCTGGCCGGCCCAACTCGTGGCAGCCGTCCAAATCCCGATACCGGCCAGCGCTGAGTGGCGCAACATCTCGCGGCGATCAAACAGGTTTCGTTGGCGTTGGCGAGCGTGGGGCATGGAGGGTCTCCTTGGAGGAAAACGGGAGGCGGGTTGTTGGGATGTGGGTCGGCCACCGGCCACGGAAGTCCCATTGTGTGCGGACGCTCGCCCCGGTGTCAACCGACGCGCCTTTCTATGCCGCCCCCCCACTAGAAGGTGCTGTCGGATCCGGGGATGGTTTTCGGCAGGCTACGCGAACGTCGAACTCCCTCCTCGAGGTTGCGCGAAAAGTCCAGTGGACCCAATGAACCTCGCGGCGATTCATCCTCTACGGCGATCTGCGTCCTGCCGTGAAGCGACTCGACGGCGGTTGCTTCTTACCCATTCCACCCAGACTCTCGCAACGGAACGTTGGGAAGCCGTTTCAGGTCCGGGGTCGGATTTCGACACTAGCTCCCCCGAATGTCGAAAGTCCCGCCTCACCCGAGATCTTGAAGCGGCTTCCCGACGTTCCGATTATGCGCAGGCATCGTGGTCGAGGTTTCGTCCGCTGGCAACAGGAGGATGTGAATGAAGAGCACGTGGTTGTTGGTGGCATTGGTCGCGACAGGCGTTGGGGTTCTCGCGGGCCCCGAGCTGCTTTTCGGGCAGGCGCCCGGCGCCCCCGGAGCGGAGCCCCCACAGAAACCGGGACGGCTTCCTGCATCGAAAGAGGGCCCGTTTGGTCCAGGGATGCCGCGCATCCCGTTGGTTGCAGCGATCGATGCCAACGGTGATGGAGAGATTTCCTCGGAGGAACTGGCCAACGCCACGGAAGCCCTCAAGAAGCTCGATCGCAACCACGATGGCCGGCTGTCGCGCGACGAACTCTTTCCGCCCATGCCGGGCGGACGCGGCGGCATGGGGCCGCGCCCTGGGATGGGACCTGGCATGGGGCCCGGGATGGGGCCTCCGGGTCCTGGTGGGATGCGGCTAGGCAGCAGCCTCCAGGCACCGCCAAAGGCCAAGGATGCCTCGGAAGAGAAGATCCTCAAGGTGCTCGAGGAACTCGACCGCGGCCAACGGCGCGGCATGATGAACGTCCCGATGGAAGACGGCCGCCTGTTGCGCCTGCTGGCCGAAACGATCGGGGCCAAGACCGTGGTGGAAATCGGCACGTCGAACGGCTACTCGGGCATCTGGTTCTGCCTGGCGCTTCGCAAGACCGGCGGCAAGTTGATCACCCACGAGATCGACGCAGGCCGCGCGGCCCAGGCACGCCAGAACTTCGCCAAGGCCGGCGTGAGCGACATGGTCACCCTGGTCGAGGGCGACGCCCACGAGACGATTACCGGTCTTAA
>JANLFZ010000164.1:2751-4103 GCA_024653385.1 Thermoguttaceae bacterium
TTAAGGGCCCGGTGGACCTGGTGTTCATCGATGCCGACAAGGAAGGCTATGTCGATTACGTCAAGAAGGCCCTGCCGGTCTTGCGCCCCGGCGGGCTGATCGTCGCTCACAACGTCAGCCCCCGCATGGCAAACCCCGAGTTCGTCAAGGCGGTCACGACCAGTCCGGACTTGGAGACGGTGTTTTATCAGGAAGGGGGCGGCATCAGCGTGACGCTCAAGAAGCGATAGAGGCTTTTCTTCGAGGTCGAGAGTCCGTTCGTGCCGCGGGCTTGGTTCCGCCGGCGGGCTCTGGCACCGACGTGTGTTCCGTGGTTCTGTTCTTTCGGAGGACTCTGGTATGTCGCGTGGAATTCGATTAGTTGCGCCCGTGCTGGCGGCAATCGTGGTGGTCGCCCTGGCGGGGTCGGCGTTCGGGCAGGCCGGCAAACCCGGTGGCCGAGGATTCATGGGCTTCGGCGGCGGAATGATGGCGTCGCCTTCGGTCTCCTGGGGAATGCTCCTTCGCTCGGAGAAGGTGCAGAAGGAACTGGAACTGGTCGACGATCAGAAAGCCAAACTCAAGGAGATCGCCGACAATTTCACGACGAAGGTGCGCGAGGCCATGCCTCGGCGGCAAGAGGGCCAAGAGCTGACCCGCGAGCAGCAAGAGGCCCGCTTCGCCGAAATGCGCAAGAAGATGGAAGCCCTGGCGGAAGAGAACCGCAAGGCCATCGAGGGCGTGCTCCTGCCGCATCAGATCCAGCGGCTCAAGCAACTCTCCGTGCAACTGCTCGGCAACCGGGCCCTGGACGACAAGGAGGTTCAAGACGCGCTCGGGCTCACCGCCGACCAGAAAGAGAAGATCAAGCAGGTCCGCGAGGAGCAGGCCAAAAAGGGACGCGAGTTGTTCACCGGCGAGGGCAGCCGGGAAGGAATGCGCGAGAAGTTCGAATCGCTCCGCAAGGAGACCGAACAGAAGCTCATGGACGTGCTCACGGCCGAGCAGAAGGAGAAATTCGAAAAGCTCAAGGGCGCGAAGTTCGAGTTCGAGTTCCCCGGACCGGGCGGCCCCGGCGGGTTTGGCCCGGGCCGCGGCGGCCCAGGCCGCGCCAAGCGATAGACTGACTGGCTCGCCGGCCGGGCACCGATCCTCCCCCCTCGACGTTCGGGCCCGGCCGGCTATACCACCCGGTCGTATCGGTGTCTCGGTTGCGGTCGGGCTGGAGCGAAACTCTCCAGGTCGTCCAGCACGAACCGCACGTGCCCGCGGGCCGCGGCTTCGAGCGAGCGCCGGACCAACTCTCGCAGAGGCTCAGGTTCCATGTGCGCCCGAGCGTTCAGTAGCAGCCAAGCCTGAGCCGGCGAGCCCTT
>JANLFZ010000164.1:4113-12157 GCA_024653385.1 Thermoguttaceae bacterium
GATCGTCCCGCGCACCAGCGGCTCGTCGTCGCTTGCCGTCAGGTTCGCCGTCAGGGTCTGGCCGTCGGCCGTTAGATGCAGTTTGAGGTGCGCGATCTGGGCGGATCGTTCCGCGGACTGGCGCCTTGCGATCGCCAGGAGTTCGCGGCAAAAGCCAGTCCAGTCGGCCGTGCCCTCGGCCACCAGGCGGACGCTCGCGTTGAGCCATCCCAGCGCGGCCTCGCCCGCTGCGTACGTGTCGTAATCGACCTCGGCGATCGTTCGCCCGGCGGCCAGATCCTGGGCCACGAAGTCGAGCCAGCGATCGACGCCTTCGCCCCGCAAGGCCGACATCGCCAGCACCGGCGCGCGGGGAAACGCTTCCTTGAGCGAACCTTCCAGCTCGGCCAGCTCGGCGGGCGAAAGCAGGTCGGCCTTGTTGAGCACGATCAGGTCGGCCTCTTCGAGCTGCTTCTGATAGATGTACATCACGCTGGCCGGCAGGCGCGAGGGCGTCTTGTCGGCCAGCGACCGTCGGAGCCGATCGAGGGTCCGCACCTGGCGCACATCGACCAGCACGGAGAAGGGCGCCACGCGGAAGCGGTCGCGGTAGGCATCCTTGATGGGCTGGAGCACGGTGGCCGACAGATCGGTGCAGCTTCCCACCGGCTCGCCGATGAGCACGTCGGGATGGCCCTCTTCGCGGAGCTTGTCGAGCGAGGCCAAAAGGTCCTCGAACCGGCAGCAGAAGCAGCCGCCAGCGACCTCCCGGACCGGGGCCCCAGACTCCTCGAGGATCGCCGTGTCGACAAGGTTCGCGGCCTGGTCGTTGGTGACCAGCCCGACACGCTTGCCTTGACCCACAAGCCGTTGGGTGGCCTGGGCCAAGAGCGTCGTCTTGCCCGCGCCGAGAAAGCCGCCGACGAGAATCAGTCGCGTGGTTTGCACATCGACTCCTTGCAACGGGGTGATCGACCAGCCAGTGGTCGCGGGTTGAGCGTGGAATCGCGTGCCGCCTTCGCCGCCGCTTTCAAGACTGCGGCGACCGCCTCGCGATACTGTCGGAGCGTCTCGACCCATCGCCGCAGGCACTCGTTGCCGGCGGGCGTGATCTGGTAGGCCCTCTTGGCAGGCCCGCTCTCAGACGTTTCCCACGTCGAGACGACCAGCCCCTTGCCCTCCATGCTCCTTAGGAACCGGTACACGCCCGACACGTCGGGCGGATGGTCCCCGAACGTCGGCATGTGGCCGATCCTCTCGGCGATGCGGTAGCCGTGAAGCGGCCCCTCGGCAAGCACGATGAGAATGGCCGGCTGGATCAGCCGGTCGAGGGTCCCTCCCGCGCATGGGCACTGAGCCAGGTCCAATGCCAGCGTATCTCCGCTATCGGACATGTTCCTATACCTCCGGCTGGAATTGTCGCTTACGGCCTCGCGGGATGTCAAGGGGGAGGGATTGGGGATTAGGGATTGGCGGGGGGACGGCCGGCAGGTTTGGAGTGGAGTGCGGCGGGCGACGACGCGAGGAGTCCCAGCACCTGCCGGCGGACCCTCCCGCGCTCGCGCTCCAGCCGCAGATCGCGGAGCGAGGCGAGCACCGCGAGGTTGACCATCGGAAACCCCGAGAGCAGACCGGTGGCGACCCAGAGCAGCGGCGAATAGCCGCACTTCCCCGCATGCCAGGCGATGGCCAAGGCGATCGCCAGCGGGATTCCCCAGAAGAATGTCGGGAGCACCAACTCCATAAGCCCTTCGAGTTGGAGGCTGCGGGCGAGGGCGATCATCTCGAGTTGGTCGGGCCCCGGATGCTGCTGGGCCAGGGCGCTCGCCTCGCTCGCATGCCGCCTGGCTTCGCCGTACCGACCCAGCGCCATGAGGTTTGCGGCGGAATCCAGGTAGCAGACGATCACTTCGCGGGGACGAACGGCCTCGGCAGCGCTGCGGAACTGCCAGAGGGCCGCGTCGAAGTGCGAGCGGGCCGAGGCCGAATCGCCTTGCGCCTGGAGGTGCTGCGCGTAACTGAGATGGACGAGCGCCGCGTCGGGATGTCTCGGGGCATCGGCCGATTCCAACAGCGTGATCGCGCGTTCGTAGTGCAGCCCCGCCTCGGCGTGCTTGCCCTGGCGAGCGAGGTTCCGCGCCAAGAGCATGACGAGCATTGCCTCGTCTTGGGCGCGGCCGGTGGCCCGCACTCGCTCCACGGCGATCTCGTAGTGAGCCTGGGCGTCGAAGTGCTTCTTCTGCTCCTCCAGCTTCCTCGCCGTCGCCAGGTGGTCCTTTACCTCGCGGACGGCTTCCTCTTGTCGGCGCATTTCGCGCTTCGCCCGGGCATCGTCGCCCGCGCGGCGCGCAAACCACGGCGGGACGAACTGGGCGTCCCCCTGCCGCTGCTGCTCGGCCTCGTCTTGGAGCTTCTGCTCCGTGGCCCGCGTCTGAAGCTGGATCAGATCGCGCACGAGCCATCCGAGGACCAGCACGCCGCACGCCACCGGCAACCACTTCGCCAAGAGCACGACGGCCTTGCCCGCCGACCGTGGCGGCTCGGGACGGGCCGCGTGCGAAAAGAACCCCAGGAACCCGAGCACCCCGGACCAGAACAGACAGGTCAACGCGACCGGAACGTGGATCGCCCACCAGCTCGCGCCCTCACGCGGTCCCCACACCGCGGGCGTTCCAAGGAACAGCGCGTAGAGTTGCGTGCCCGGGTAGTAGAAGCCGCTGACCAGCGCGCCGATCACCGGCACGTCGGGGAAACGCTCGGCATCTCCGAGCGTCATCACCACTGCGGCGTGGACCACCACGCAGACCAACAAGGCGGCCAAGGCCCACACCACGGAGTGCAGCAGGGCCACGCCGATCGCCTGGAACCGCAAGGCCTCGTCGGGCTTGGGCCGGGCGGCCGGAGCCGGCGGTCGGGACTGTTTGGCGAGCAACTCTCGCACATCTTGACCCGGGCGGCGAACGAGGTATGAGGTCCGGCACGCCTTGCACGCGACCAGCGCGCCGACTTCTTCCGGCCGGTTGATCGTTCGGCGGCGGCCGCAGTCTGGGCAGCGGACTTCGAACGGCTCGAACGCCGAGGGCGCCCAGTCCTTGGTCTCCTCCTGGCTCGGCGAGCCGGCTGAGGTCCCCGGGGCCGCCTCGGGCAAGGCCGTGCCCGCGGCCTCGACCGCCGCCACCGCCGCGCGGCACTCCGCCAGACGCCGGGCGAACTCCTGCGCGAAATCCCTCGTCTTGATGCTGAAGTGGAACCGGCACTTCCGGCCTTCCGGATCGCGAAACGCGACTTGGTAGACTGGGCGGCCGGCCAAGACCGTTACGAGGGCCAGGCTTGCCACCACAACCATCCCGAGGCCGCACTTCCACGGGCTGCTGCCGGAAACCATCGCCGCCACGAACCCCGCGAGGAAGAGCGACATGACGAGTAGCACGAACCCTTTGGCGATCCACCGCGGCCAGCGGCTCACGGGCCGATGGTCGAGAATGGCCGAGTAGGGGATCGTCCGCGTACAGCGCACGGCGAGGATGCGGTGATAGAAATAGTCGACGATGGGGATTCGGAACCGCGGCAGATCGCCGTCGACCACCAGGCCCGTCTCCTCCAAGTCGAGGATGCCCGGTCCCATGTAGTCTAGACGCCTCCCAAGCCGCAGCCGGAGACTAGGGTAGACGAAGCGCACGCGGAGTCTCATGGCGCGGCTCCGGACAGGGCGTCGCACCGCTGCCGTAGTTCGGCGAACTCGAAGCAGTGCCCGCTGGCCGCCAAATAGTGGTCGCAAACCCGCCGGCAGGACGAGTAACACTTGAGTTCCAGATAGGCATGGGCCAACAGCAGATTGGCCGCGAAATGGTACGGATCGCGCTGGATGATAAGCCGGGCCTCGATCGCCGCCTCGCCCGCGTGGCCCTGGGCCAAAAGGGCTTCCGCGAATCGGTGGTGCAGATCGGAGTCTTCGGGGTGGTGATCGACGAGCGACCTGAGCTGAGCCAGGCGCCGAGCCGCGTCGGCGCCGGCGGCGCGGAGAAGCCGGCGCAGAGCCAGATCGCGGCGCAGTCGCCGGGCCTTGGCGAAAAAGTGAATCGCCGCCGGCGCGACGACCAAATAGTAGACAAACAGCCCGCTGACGTAGATCGACTGGAGGGCGCGCTGGGCTCCTTCGTCCAGGCCCGACGCGGCCGCTTCGAGGAAGTCGGGCAGCGTGCTGCGGGCTCGCAGCCACGTGGCCGCTCCCATCACGCCGAGGGCAACGGCAGCCAGAGACCAGCGCCATCCGGCGGGGCGCGCCGACTGTCCGGCGTAGAAGACCAGGACCCCGAGCAAAGCCACGGTGCCCGGCACGACGCCGAGCGGGAGCAGGACGAGTCCTACGAACACCCAGAACAACGCCCAATTCCAGACCACGCGCCGTTGCAGCCGCCGTTCGAACGTCGCGCGCCCGGGCCAGCGTCGGGCCGGCTCGGTGGTTGAGGATTCTTCCCTGCGGCGCTCAGCGCGCCGCAGGGACGCCAGCAAGCGATCGGCCGATTCGGTGCGCTGGTTGAGCGACTTCTCCAGCAGTTCGAGGATAATCTGCTCCAGGTCGTCGTCCATCGGCTGCGACATTCGCTGGCTGGGAGGTACCGGCGTGCCATAGAGAATCTGCCGGCTCAGCTCGTCGACGTTCTTGCCCTCGAACGGCCGCGTGCCTGTCAGCAATACGTAGGCAACTACCCCCAGCGACCAGAGATCCGACTGCGGCCCAGGGCGGCCCTGAAGCTGCTCCGGGGCCATGAAGTAGTAGGTTCCACCCAGGCGGCTGCTCGTCTGTATCCCTTCCGAAATGCGGCTGATGCCGAAGTCGGAGAGGACGTAGCGGGGCGAGGGGCCGGAGCGGTCGACGAGAATGTTGCTCAGCTTGATGTCGCGGTGGATCACGCCCGCCCGGTGCGCATGCGCCAGGGCATCAGCCATCTGGACGAGGAGATCTCGCACCTCGTCGGGCGAGAACGGACCGCGCTGCCGCAGGCACGTCTCGAGGTCCTCGCCCTCGACGTACTCCAAGGCCACGACCACGTCGTCGCCGTCGAGGAAGTAGTCGCCCAAGCCCACGATCCCCGGATGCTCCAGGCGCGAGAGAATCTCCGGCTCGAGCAACAGGCTGTCGAGGTTGCCCCGGTTTTCGACAACCTTCAGGGCCACCAGCCGATTGCGGTTTCTCGAGTGGCGGGCAGCGTAGACCCTCCCGTGCGCCCCGCGCCCCAACTCGCGCTCGACGAGGTACGGACCGATCTTCGTCGGGGCGCGGCGCCCCCTCTTGGCGACCGGGGTCGGCGCGGCGAAGGTCTGCGTCGACGTCGGCTCCGTCGGGGTGTCCGAATCGTGAGCCAATTCGTCCTGTGCGCCCAAGGTAAGCCCTCACGTAAGGACTACCCGAAACCATCGCCCAGTATAGCAAGACGGCTCGCCCTGACAACACCCCTCAACACCCCCCAGAAGAACCAAATACGATGGATTCCAGCCGGGGGATAGTGCAACATCCCGACGAAGGTTGCCGCCGCCGCCTCTTCGAGCCCACGAATGCGCGGTCCAACTTTCCTCACGGGAGCTTCTGCCTATGATTACCGCAGCGAAGATCCACGCGCGGCCAAAGACCGCCCGCTTCGGCACACCGTAAGACCGCAGTCTGAGGAGGAGCTTCATGCGACTGGCATGGCTGGCAATTGTCGGTTTGACCTTCCTGTCCGGGAACCCAGCGGCTTCCGAGACGCCAAGATATCCTCGTGCCGAGCTGCTGATGGAGCCTGGCGAATTGTGCCGTCCGGACGTGGCCAGGCAGTGGATCGTCCTCGACGCGCGATCCGAGAAGGAGTACGCAAGCGAACACCTGCTCGGCGCGCGCTGGGTCGATCACGACGGATGGGCCAAGGCCTTCGACGACGGAAAGGACATCGCGTCCTGGAGCCAACGCATCGGAGGCTTGGGCATCGCCGCCGACTCGAAGGTCGTCATCTACGACGCCAGCGCCATGAAGAACGCCGCGCGCATCTGGTGGATTCTCCGGTACTGGGGCGTGGGCGAGGTGCGGCTTCTCAACGGCGGCTGGAAGACCTGGAAGGCCGAAGGCCGCCCGACCACCGACGAGGTCCCCCCGGTGGCGCGCGTCGACTTCAGGGCGACGCCCCGCGCCCAGCGTCTGGCCACCAAGGGGTTGATCCTCGACTCGCTGAAAGGGCGCACGCTGCAAATCGTCGACGCCCGATCCGACCGGGAGTACTGCGGGCTGGATCGACAGAACAACCGTCGTGCCGGAGCGATTCCCGGCGCGAAGAACCTCGACTGGAGCGAGTTGATCGACCCGAAGACCCACCGTTTCAAGAGTGCCGACGAGTTGACCCGGCTGTTCGAGCGCGCGGGAATCGATCTGCGGCGGCCCAGCGTCGCGCATTGCCAGTCGGGCGGCCGGGCGTCGGTGATGGCGTTCGCCATGGAATTGATGGGCGCCGACGACGTGCGCAACTACTATCGCAGTTGGGGCGAATGGGGCAATCTCGAGGACACGCCCATCGTGGTTCATAAGAAAGAAGAACCCAAGCAGCCTTAGGGCCTGTAAAACAATAAGTTGGGCACAGGCCCTTAGGCCAGGACCACGGCGCGGGAAGCCGTCCGGCGGAGCCTAGGGCGCCTCCGCGCTGCGCGACCGCGCCGCCGCGAACGGAACCGCGTCGGCCGGCTTGAGCTTCGTTTTCTTCGGCGGATGGCCCAAGGCGTGGTCGAACCGGCAATGGGGGCACGTAACGGTCCCCACGAAGCCCAGTCTGCCCCCGCAATGCAGGCAGGTCGCGTGCTGCCAAGCGAGCCGTTGCGGCGAGCCGGCGAGTTCCCGTTCGGCGCAGGCCAGGCAGAGGCTCTCTCGCGGCAGAAGTCGCGTCCCGCAATGAGGGCAATATCGCGCCTCGGGATGCGGCGGGCGACGCGTCGCGGCCGAAGACCGCCCCGTGCGATTCGGCCGCGCGGCCTGGCCGTAAAGGCGCCATAAAGCCGACCGGACCTTCTCCGGCGCGGCCTCGACCACGCGCACCGGCCGAGCCAACGCGAACCGCAGCTTCTCGGCAAGGTCGTACTTCTTGGGGTCGCTCGATGCCACCCACAGCACGCCCTCGCGAAGGTCCAACGGAACCACCGCGTTTTCCCACGCAATGGCCTCGGGGAGCAACTCGATCACCTCGGGCGACACGTCGAGTTGATCCAAGTCGACGACCATCCGCTCATCGGCATCCGCGCGGTCCGGGGCAGCCAAACCCACGAGATCCAGGACTTCGTCGGGTAAAGGCGATTCGCCCTGACCGCACGAGGGCGTGGGCTGGCTTCCGGTTTGCCGGGCACGGTCGTACTCGGCCTTGCGGTCAGGGGTACTCAGGCAAAGGCGGGCAGCGGCCAACTCGTCGAGTAGCCGATTCGCGTCCTGCCCGTGCCGCGGATGCGCGGCATACGCGCGCACCCGCCGATACCGCACCAAGTAGTCTTCCTCCAGGGCATGGCGGAGCTTCTCGGTATCCGTCTGGCCGGGCGCCAAGCCGAGGAGGTCGTAATACGTGGGCGGTCGCCGGTCCGGCGCGATGCCGAGCCATTCCCAGTAGGGGTCGAACGCCATCGTGTTCGCTTTCACACTTGCGTCCTCGCCGGAATCCCGCGCCGGCTCGGACCGTCCACGTCATCCTATCACCGCCGGGGAACCCTGGCCAGCATCTGCCGTACCGCGCGAGGCTGCGGCGAAAACTCCGCCCCCGGCCCTGTTTCACGGCGCGTTGCGCATCGGCTATCATGGTCCGAACATGTCGGCAAACGGCCAGCTTGATCTTCGAAGGAGGACTTCCATGCGTACCGCTGCGGTCGCCGCCCTGTTTCTGTTGGTTTCCACGGTCCTTGGCGGGGAGGACCCTCGTCCCGCCACGGCTGGGGGTGTGTCCGAAGAAGAGGCCCGCGAGGGCTTTGTGCCCATCTTCGACGGCAAATCGCTTTCGGGTTGGCGCGGCGCCACCGGCGGCTACCGCGCCGAAAACGGATTGCTCGTCTGCACGCCCAAGGG
>JANLFZ010000165.1:0-10323 GCA_024653385.1 Thermoguttaceae bacterium
ATACGCCTATCCGCATATTTTGTCGGCCCGATTCCCATCGCGAGCGAACGAGAGGACCCTCCCATGAAGCAACTGCACCTTGTCGGCCTCGGAGTGGCGCTACTTGCCGGCAGCCTCACCGCGGTGGCCCTGACCGGTTGCGGCCACACGGCGGCGCAGACGGGCCAGACTCAAGCCCAAAAACCCAAGGACGAGCCGAAAGCCCTGCCGGACGCCATGCCGAAAGAACCGGGCAGGGGCATGGCCGCCATCAAGCAGGCGGCCGAGGCGGGCAAGTACCTGTTCGTCTTTTTCTCGAAGGCCGACGACGAGCAGTCGCTCGCCATGCGCAAGGTGTTCGACGAGGCGATGAAGAAGGTCGCCGACCGCGCGCAGTGGGTCGCGGTGAACACCAGCGACCCTTCCGAGAAGGACATCGTCGAGAAGTTCGACTTGAGCCGCGCTCCCATGCCGCTGGTGTTGGCCCTGGCCCCCAACGGGGCCATCACCGGCGGCTTTCCGCGGAAGTTCGAAGAGAAGGACCTCTTGGACGCTTTTGGCTCGCCGGCCACCGAAAAGGTCATGAAGCCGCTCCAGGACGGCAAGCTCGTGTTCGTCTGCGTCCAGAACGAGAAGACCAAATCGAACGAGGCCGCGATGCAGGGCGTGCGCGACTTCAAGGCCGACGCCCGGTACGCCAGCGCGACCGAGATTGTCACCCTCGATCCGGCCGACAAGCGAGAAGCGGAGTTTCTGGCCGATCTCCAAGTCCCCGCCGACACGGCCGAGGCCGTCACGGTCTTCGTGGTCCCGCCGGGACAGGCCATCGGCAAAATCGAGGGGGCGACCAGCAAGGACGCCCTCATCGACCTGTTGAGCAAGGCCAACACCGGCTGCGGGCCGGGGGGTTGCGGTCCCGGCGGCTGCGCGCCGAAGAACTAGCTCGCTGCCTGGCGATGGCCGTTCCCAGGCAATGGCTGACCCCTTCCGCCGCCGGACGCGGCCTGGTTCTCTCCCTTGTTTCCGAAAGGAGTGCTCCGTGACACGGACGTTGTTGTCCCTCGGTATGGTTGCGGCGGCGCTGTCGGCGACGGGCGCCGCCTTCGCCCAGTCGCCTCCCGGCCTGCGCCCGGCGGCCGCAAGCAAGGGCATGGCCGCGATCGAGCACGCCGCGGCCGGCGGCAAGTACTTGTTCGTCTTCTTTTGGAGGGAGCAGAACCCGCAGACCGATGCCATGTGGAACGTGCTTCAACCGGCGATGGGCAAGTTCGGCGCCGCGGCCGAGTTGGTCGCCGTCCATGTTACCGACCCGGCGGAGAAACCGATCGTGACCCGGTTCGGCGTCGACCGGTCGCCCGTTCCCCTGGTGTTGGCGCTGGCGCCCAATGGGGCGATCACCAAGGCGTTTCCGCTGAAGCTCGACGAGAAGCAGTTGTCGCAGGCATTTGTCAGCCGCGGCACGGCCGAGTGCCTCAGGGCCCTGCAAGCCCGCAAGCTCGTGCTTTTGTGCGTCCAGAGCCGCTCGGCGTACGTGCGGCAGGTGTCGATCCAGCCGGGCGTGGCCGACTTCGCGGCCGACGCGCGGTTTGCCCCGGCAACGGAAATCGTCTCGGTGGATCCCGCCGATCCGGCTGAAGCGTCGCTTCTCCGGGACCTTCAGGTGGACCCCGGGGCGGTCGGACCGACGACGGTGTTGCTCGCCCCGCCAGGCTCGGTGGTCGGCAAGTTCGTGGGGGCGGTCAGCAAGGAGCAACTCGTCGCCGCGCTTCAGGCGGCCCAGTCCAACCCTTGCGCGGGCGGCAAGTGCGGTCCGGGCGGCTGCGGACCCAAGCGATAGGAGCCCTGTTCCATGAAACTGCAAACGCTCGTCTTGCGCGAGATTTTCGAACGCAAGAGCCAGCTCTTGACCAGCTTCCTGGCGATCCTGCTGGGGATCACGGTGATCGTGTCGATCAAGAACATCACGTATTACTCCGAGAAGGCCGTCGCCCGGGAGATGGATTCCCTCGGGGCCAACGTGCTGGTGTTGCCCAAGTCGGCCACCTTGCAGGACTACTACGCGGCCGACATGCAGGGCGAGACGATCCCCGAGGAGTACGTCACCCAACTGGCCATGTCGGACCTGGCCGGGCTCGACAACCTCTCGCCCAAGCTGTCGGTGCCGGTCGAGTTACAGGGTAAGACGTTCACGCTCACGGGCATTCTTCCCAAGAGCGAGTTCCAGGCCAAGGCCGCCTGGAGCGGCGCCGGCATCTTCTCGCGGCCGATCGGCTGCGGGGCCTCGGTGGGCATGATGGGCTCGGACGACAAGAAGACGCTGGCCCGCAAACGGGTCATCGAGACCCTGGAGGACAACGAGGTGCTCTTGGGCGCCGACGTGGCGGCCAAGCTGGGCCTGAAGGAGGCCGACAGACTCGAGGTGCTGGGGCGGCCGTTCCAGGTCACGGCGGTCCTGCCGCAGACCGGCACCGTCGACGATTCCCGCGTCTTCGCCCACTTGCACGTGGTTCAGGACTTGTCGAACCAGGGGCCGGTCATCAACGCCATCGAGGTGATCGGGTGCTGCCAGGAGATCTCCAAGGGCCTGGTCGAAAAAATCAACCGCTTGCTGCCCGACGCCAAGGTGGTGACGATCACGCAGATTGCCGACGCCCAGATCAAGATCAACCGCATGATGTCGAACCTCTCGCTCATGTTCCTGGTGATCATCGTCTTCGTGGGCGGGGCGAGCATCGCCAACTACATGTACGCCAACGTCTTCGAACGGCGGCGGGAAATCGGCACGCTGATGGCCCTGGGAGCCGGTTCGGGCCTGGTGCTGAGGATCTTTCTGCTCAAGGCCCTGATCCTCGGCGCGGCCGGCGGGGGTGGCGGCTACGTGCTGGGCACGGTCCTGGCGGTGGTCCTCGGGCCGAAGCTGGCCGGCGTGCTCGTGCTGCCCATGCCGGTTTTGGCCTTGCCGGCGGTCGGCATCTCGGTGGCGCTGGCCCTGGCGGCCAGTTACTTTCCTGCCCGGCGCGCGGCCCGGCTCGACCCTTGCGCTACCTTCCAGGAGGTCTGATCCATGTTGAGAATGGAAAACGTCAGCAAGACGTACCGCCATCGTGGGCGGTCGGTGACGGCGTTGGACGGGGCCAATGCCGAAATCGCCCGAGGGGACTTCGTTTCGATCGTCGGCCCCAGCGGCAGCGGCAAGAGCACGCTCTTGCTGATGCTCGGCGGGATGCTCTCGCCCTCGGCCGGCCGGGTCCTTCTCGAAGGGCAGTCGATCTATGACCTCGATGCCAACGGCCGCGCCCGGTTGCGGCGACGGAAGATCGGCTTCGTCTTTCAGACGTTCAACCTGGTGCCGTACCTGTCGGCCTTGGAGAATGTCCAAGTGCCGCTTTTCCTGGCTGGAATGGACGAAATGGCGCAGAAGGACCGTGCCGCGGCCCTCTTGGACCGGGTGGGCCTCGGCGACCGCCTCGACCACAAGCCGTCCGAGTTGAGCGTGGGCCAGCAGCAGCGGGTGGCGCTGGCCCGGATGCTGGCCAACGACCCGGCGGTGATCCTGGCCGACGAGCCCACCGGCAACCTCGATCCGGAGACGAGCCGGCAGGTGATCGACTTCTTGGTCGATGTCAATGCCGAGGGCCGGACCGTCGTGATGGTGACGCACGACCCCCGGGCCGCGGAACGGGCCAAGAGGGTGCTCCGGCTGGACCGCGGGTCGATCGTCTCCGAGCGGCCAGGGCGGCAAGCACGGGGCGCGGCGTAGCGAAGGCGCTCCTACTTGACGGCTTGCCCCTGCGTCGTTGAGATGAAGGTACGTTCGGCGGCCGGGGATCGGTCCAAAACCTACTCGTCGACCTACTGCTTTGCGATGGGATGTCCAAGATGCAGCAGACCGAGGTACTGGACAGCGTCGACTTGATGTTCCGCGCGTTTTCCGACCGGACGCGATTGCGGATTCTCCACGTGTTGCTGGGCGGCGAGCTTTGCGTGGGCGACCTCGTGGAGGCCCTCTTGGCCCCGCAGCCGCGGGTCTCGCGGCACCTGGCCTACTTGCGCAAGGCCAATCTGGTCGTGGTGCGCAGGTCCGGCGTGTGGAGCCACTATTCCTTGGCGCCGGCCAAGACCCCGTTCCACCGCAAGCTATTGGAGTGCCTGGCCAATTGCTTCGGCGACGTGCCCGAACTCCAGGCCGATAAAGCCCGGGCCGCCAAGATCCGCCGTTCCGGCGGGTGCTGCCCCGCGCCGGGGAAGAGTTGATCGCCCGGGAGGCACCGCCACCGTCGTTTTTGGCGTCTTCTTCATGAGCGATCTTGCACGACGAAGCGGGCTGGTTGTCGTCTTCGCGACGGTGTGCGTCGATCTCTTGGGTTTCGGCCTGGTCATGCCGCTGTTGCCCCTGTACGGCAAGGCCCTGCTGGCCGATCGGCCCGCGGATCAGGCCGGATGGACGCTGGCTCTGTTGATGACCAGCTTTTCGGCGATGCAGTTCTTGTTCGCGCCGCTGTGGGGGCGCGTGTCGGATCGCGTGGGGCGGCGGCCCGTGCTCCTGGCCAGCCTGGCCGCCTCGACCGCGTTCTACGCCCTGTTCGGCGTGGCCGCCCTGCAACGGAGCCTCGCGGGGATGTTCGCGGCACGGATCGGCGCCGGCATCGCCAGCGCCACCATCCCCACGGCCCAGGCGTACATCGCCGATATTACCCCGCGCGAGAAGCGGGCACGCGGCATGGCTTTGATCGGCGCGGCCTTTGGGCTCGGCTTTACGCTGGGACCTCTGATCGGCGCGTTGGCGGTGGAGATCGATGGCGTCTGGACGGACCGGGGCGGTCTGAGCCCCTGGCCGGGCTACCTCGCCGCGATCCTGTCGGCCGTCGCCCTGACGCTGGCGCTGTTCCGGTTGCCCGAGTCGTACGACCCGACGCGCGTGCCCGAGACGCGCAAGCACATCGACTGGCAGTCTCTGCGCCAGGCCCTGGCGGTGCCGTCGATCGGCCCGTTGCTTGGCGCCTCGTTTCTTGCCGTCTTCTCGCTGGCCAGTTTCGAGGGCACGATCTCGCTGGCCATCGACGCCAAACTCGCCGAACCCGCCATGTCGGCCTCGTCGGCTTTCGGCACGGTCGAAGCCGAAATGCCTCCGGCGCGGCTGTTTTTCGTGTTCGCGTACATCGGGGTCATCCAGTGCCTCGTCCAGGGTGTCCTCGTGCGCCGCATCGCCGGCCGGGTCAGCGACGCCTGGCTGGCCACCGTGGGCGGGGCGATTGCCGTCGGCGGGTTCGCGCTTTTGGCCCTTTCCGTGCAACCGGCAGTCCTCGGCACCGCCTTTCTCATGCTCGCGTCGGCCGTGTTGGTCACCGGCATCGCTTTTGTGTTTCCGGCCGTCCAATCGCTGCTGTCCAGGCGAAGCGACCCGGCGGAACAGGGCGGCATTCTCGGCGCGCAGGAGAGCGTCGGCTCGATCGCGCGGATCGCGGGCGTGGCCTTTGGCGTGCGGACCTTCCGCCAGGCACCGGCGCTACCCTACTGGTCGGCCGCCGCGATGATGGCCGTGGCCCTGCTCTTGGCCGTCCTGGCCGCGCGCATCGGCCGCGACTGGGAGTCGCCGGCCCCCGAGTGCTGACCCGCATGGGCGAGTTTGCGTGACCATGTCCCCTTCACGCCCGCAAGAGCCCTTGAACCTCTCAGAGGCCATGCCGGATAATAAGGTACGTCCTGCCGCCTCGATTCCCCATGGCCAGCCGATGCCTTACGTTCGTCCCGAGATCCTCGCGATGGCCGGGTACGTGCCCGGCGAGCAGCCGCAAGAGGGCGGCTTCATCAAGCTCAACACGAACGAGAATCCGTATCCGCCCTCGCCCGCCGTGGCCCAAGCCATTCGGGACGTCTTGGAGCGGGGGCTTCAGAAGTACCCCGATCCGATGGCTTGGGCATTTCGCCGCAAGGCCGCCGAGGTGCTCGGGGTAGCGCCCGAGTGGGTCCTCTGCGGCAATGGCAGCGACGATATTCTGACCATCGCCACGCGGACCTTCGTGGGCCAGGGCCAGATGCTGCGGTTGCCGTACCCCAGCTACATCCTCTACCGGTCGTTGGCTCAGATCCAGGGGGCCCGAAGCGACGAGGTGTTCTTCGAGCCGGATTGGTCGCTTCCGGCGCGGTTCGCCGCGCCGGGCGACGGGCTGCGTCTGGCTTTCTTGCCGAACCCCAACAGTCCGTCGGGAACCGTCATCCCGCCGGATCAGGTGCTCGACCTCGCCGAGCGCCTGCCCTGTCCGCTTCTGGTCGACGAGGCCTACGCCGACTTTGCCGAGACCCATTGCCTTGGGCTGGTGGCGCAAAGCGACAAGATCCTCGTGTCGCGGTCGCTCAGCAAATCGTACGCCCTGGCAGGGTTGCGGTTCGGCTACGTGGTGGCCCAACCCGCCGTGATCGAGCAGATGGTCAAAGTGAAGGACTCGTACAACTGCGACGCGTTGTCGATCGCCGCGGCCACGGCCGCGCTGGCCGACCGCGCGTGGCTGGCCGAGAACCGCGCGAAGATCGTGGCGACGCGACGCCGGCTCGTCGAGGGTATGCGGGCGCTGGGGTTCTCGGTGGTCGACTCCCAAGCCAATTTCACCTGGAACGTCCACCCCAAACAGCCGGCCCGACCGCTCTACGAGGAACTCAAACGGCGGCGCATTCTGGTCCGATACATGGACTACCCCGGTTGGGGCGACGGCCTGCGGGTCAGCGTCGGAACCGACGCCGAAATCAACACCTTTCTGGACCAACTCCGGTCGATGCTTTGAGATCGGCCGGGCAGATCGCCTCGGAGGGCCGGTACCTATGCGCCCCCAAAGGAAAGAGTAATAAGGGGGCCGATCGGCAGGCACGGCGTGGTTTGGGGCCGTCAGCAACGGATCCCGCGGCACCGGAGCGGGACTCGGCGAACTTCGCTTGTGGCGGCCCACCACGCGAGTTCATCGTGTGGGGCAACGCGCGCAGGTTGTTCGAGGAGGAGCACCGATCGCGCCCCCAAGCGCCGCTCGTGCGGCCAATAAGCCCGAAACCAACCGGGCCCCGATGCACATGCATCGGGGGAAGTGGAGCCTCCACCTGTCCCGGTCAATCGGTAAGATTGAACTCGACGACTTGGTCTTGCTGCTCCTTCACCACGCACTCGAGCCCGCTGGACCCCGCCGCAAGATACTTCACCGGCAGCATGTGTTTTGGGGACGCCGGGGCGCCGCTCGGCTCGCCCTTCTGTTGTTGTTTGTAGAACTCCTCTGCCGATGTGCTGGAATCGGTTTGCCCGCCTTCCACCTTGGAAACGGTGACCGAGTATTTTCCGGGCACGGCGCCGTCGACCAGGCCAGGGAGTCCCATTTTGGCCACGCCGTTGGCGTCGGTGACACCCGAGGCACCTCGACCGGACTGCCCCTGAGGAATCAGTGTCACGTTGGCGCCGACCACGGGCTTGCCGCGATAGGCGATCTTGATCGACACGGGATACGTCTTCGGTATTTCGACCTTTGGTTTGCCGCACCCCGAGAAGATGACGAGCCCCGTCACGATGACTGAGGAAGCCAACCATCGCAAAGCCGTGTTCATGAGCAGCCTACCTCCCAATACTGATTCATCCTTCTTGAATGGGCGAGTCGCCTCGGCAACGGCAACACTCTGCCAACCAGGCGAGCCTACCGCTCACGGTGCCTGCACCGACTCCCGGCCGGCAATACTCCCAAGCGAACCCCAGACGCCGTAAAGCGACGGGCCGGCGTAATCCTGGGGCCGAGACGGGTCGACCAGCGGCGGAAAACCCGGTGGCGGAGAGGTTGCCGTGCGCGTGGGGTCGCCGGCGTCGATGGTCTCGCTCATGAACTTCACGGAACCGTCGAGGAACGCCACATTCGCGCCCCCTGGGTGCCGACTGCTGGCCGTCGTCATAAGCCAGTCTTCGGTATGAGCGTTCGCGCAACTGGGGCCGTTCGGGGGCAACATCGGATGCCACGTGGTGTAGATCGATGCGCACATCCACCGCGAACCGAGGTGCAACCATGACCGGGATTCCACGGTGCCCGTGAACTCCCGGTTCGGGCCGACTTGTTGCGCGCACAACGAGGGCGGTGCGCTATTGTATGCGCCCACGTTGAGCGCCACCGACTCCGTCACCTTTCGGCTACCCGGAACGCCCACGACGACCTCGGCGACGGCCATCGTATTGCTTGTTCCATCGGTCACCAAGGATAAGTTGACGGGCTTCTTGTCGCCGCGGGCGAAAACGCCGCGGCTTTCGTACCAGTCCCAGTTGAGCCATTGGTCGCCGCGGTTGCAGTGATAGCTCCCAGGGGCGGCATTGGTGCTGAACACATTGAGCGCCTGCACATTGCCGGCATCCGAGGGACAAATGAATGCGCTAATCAGCGTCTTGCACGCCGGAGCGGACCCTCCGTCAGGCCATTGGATGAAAGAGTTCGTCGCGACCAGTTGGTCGAAGAGGGTCTTCTGTTCGACGAACGGCAACAGGGCCGCCAAGTAAGACCATCGGTACCACTGGCCGGAGTTAACCGGATTCGCCAATTGCCTGAAAAGCGGGTCGTACGAACTTGCCGGAAGCCGCTGGTGGGTGTCGTGAAAGTTGTGCAGCCCTAGACCGATCTGCTTCAGGTTGTTGGTACACTGCGTGCGCCGTGCCGCTTCCCGGGCGGCCTGCACGGCGGGCAGGAGCAAAGCGATCAGGATCCCGATGATGGCGATCACGACAAGCAATTCGACGAGCGTGAAGCCTCGTCTACGGCCGACAGAGCGTGGATTGTGGGTGGCTGCTCGAACCCTCCAGCTCACTTGCCCTGGGTCTTGCATAGCCGACCTCCTAGTGAAAAAGAGACAAAGAGACAATGAGAACGGGAAACGACAAAACACCTCGACACAACAGCGCGCGCCCTGCCCCCAAACGCCGCACGAACCAGTTTCGTCAACCGTGGCCATGTTACTTCCAGGTCCAGTCCCAGTCAATAAGGGTACCGTGCGATCTAGCGGTGCATTATCCCCCACTGAGCACTCCTACCCGTGGGCCCCGACCCGTTTCCGCAGTCTGCTTAAAACACGCTGCCCCTCAGCCGCGATGGCGGTGCTCTCAGGACGCGGGAATCGCCACGAACTTCTCCAGTTCGTTTGCCGTGACAGCGTTGTTCTTGGATAAAACGGATTCTCTCTACTTGCTCGTTCGTCTTGTGTGCTCAGGCGTACCCAAGGCAGCTAGTACGTGGGTGACTAGTTGACCGGGGAGCTGAACTTGAAGGACATCGGTCAGAAACACGCGCAACGTTGCGGGCCCGCCGGCGGCGAATCTCGATCAGCGGTGACATAGTCTAATCTCGACGAAGGGGTAGTTGGTGCCTCTTGAGGAACCCACTCGCCCCTGACTGCCCATGGGGAACACTTCAAGGCCACTGCTCAGTAATTCCAGCAAGTGTTTTCGGCTCTGGCGCACCCGACCTACCGTGATGGGCGTGCGCGGTCGCGATTTCGTGGGATGCACCCGTCTTCATGGGTAACCGTCCCGGCGGGCTTGTTGGATGTCGGTGAGATCGGCGGCCCGTGCTGCGTTCACGCAGCATCCTTGCATGGTCCGCCATCCGGCGGGTATAGTAAAGAGGTTCCCGTCGGCAGCCGCCGGTTTGAGGCGGCGGATTGCCGCACTTGCGAAAAGTCACCTGTTTCGAGGAGCGCACCGAACCGATGACGACACGAATCTTGACGGCATTGTGGATGGCCCTGGTGCTGGGGCTTTTGGCATGGGGCGTCCAAGCGGCCGACGAGGCGAAGACGGGTCCCAGCGGCGAGAAACTCGTCGTGGTGGAGATCAAGCTGCCCAAGCCGCTTTTCCAGGGTACGCCGAAGAACATCAAGCCGGCCCCCACCTTGGAGAAGTATCACGAGAAACCGCGACCCCCGTTCTATGCTCCCGAGGGGGTGGTGCTGCTTTCGGCCGGCAAGAAAGTGACGTCCAGCGACATGGCCCCCATTGTGGGTGAGCTGAACCTCGTGACCGACGGCGACAAGGAGGGGTCTGACGGTAGTTTCGTCGAGCTGGGACCCGACAAGCAGTGGGTTCAGATCGACCTCGAGAAGCCCGCCGAGATCTACGCCATCGTGGTGTGGCACTTCCACGCCGAGGGCCGGGTCTATCACGACGTGGTCGTTCAGATCGCCGACGATCCCGATTTCATCGAGAACGTGAAGACGGTCTTCAACAACGACTTCGACAACTCGTCGGGTCTGGGCTTGGGCAAGAACCTCGAGTACATCGACGACTATAAGGGCAAGCTCATCGAGGTCAAGGACGCCCAGGGCAAGCCGGTCAAGGGCCGC
>JANLFZ010000165.1:10333-12119 GCA_024653385.1 Thermoguttaceae bacterium
TCCACCTCGACGTAGTGATTCATGTCGTTCGAGGTGGAAGTGTTCGGGCGGCCGGCGAAATGACGCCGCGCCGGGGCACGGCCCTGTTTTCCCTCGCGATCGTGTTGCTGGCCGCCGGGGCCCTGGCCTTCCGGGTTCCCCGGCTGGCCGAGCGCCCGATGCACTGCGACGAGGCGAACCAGGCCTTCAAGGCCGGTTGGCTGTTCGATCGCGGCGAGTACCAGTACGACCCCCACGAGTACCACGGCCCGACCCTCTACTGGCTCACGCTGCCGTCGCTGTGGTTGTCGGCCCATAGCTACGCCGAAAGCGACGAGTTCGACTACCGCATCGTGGCGGTCGTGTTCGGCGTGGGCTTGGTGCTGTTGCTGCCCATCGCCGCCCGTGGCCTGGGGTACGGCGCGGCTTTGGGCGCCGGGGTCTTGACGGCCATCTCACCCGCCATGGTCTTCTACGCGCGCTACTACATCCAGGAGACGCTCCTGGTGTTCTTCACGTTTGGCGCGATGGCCTGCGCCTGGCGATACGCTCGCGGGCGAGCGTGGGGCTTTGCCGCGGCGGCCGGGGCCTTCGTGGGACTGATGTTCGCCACCAAGGAGACCTGGATCCTGGCCGCGGCCGCCGCGGCGATCGGCGTGGCGCTTACCGCTGTCTGGATTCGGTGGCACGACGGCGCCTGGCCCGCTTTTCGCAACACGCTTCGACCGGGACCGACGGCGGCCGCGCTGGGCGCGGCGTGTCTGGTGGCCGTGCTCTTCTATTCCTCGTTCGGAACGCACTGGCAGGGCGTTGTCGATTCGGTCGCCGCGTACGCCACGTACTTCCGGCGCGGCACCGAGGCCGGCGATCACACCCATCCGTGGTATTTTTATCTCGAGCGCCTGCTGTTCTATCGTCCTGCCCGGGGCTTCTTTTGGAGCGAGGGGCTGATCCTCGGCCTGGCCGCGGTGGGCTTTCTCGGCTCGCTGGCGCGGCGTGCGCACGGTGGCGAGGACGCTGGGGAAGGCGATGAAAACCTGATCCGCTTTCTCGGGTTCTATACGTTGGCCCTGGCGGCGATCTACTCGGCGATCCCCTACAAGACGCCCTGGTGCATGTTGAGTTTCGTCCATGGGATGGTCTTGCTGGCCGGCGTCGGCGCGTGGCGCGTGGCGCGCTGGGCGCCGCATGGATTCCTGCGGATTCTCAAGCCGCTGGTCGCGCTGGCGCTGGTGGCGGGGGCGGTCCAGCTCGCGTGGCAGAGCTACCGGTTGAACTACGTGTTCTCGACCGATCAGCAGCGCAACCCGCACGTGTACGCGCACACGTCGAGAAACGTGCTCGACCTGGCCCGGTTCGTGGAGAACCTGGCCGCGGTCTCGCCGGAGGGGCACCGCATGGTGATTCACGTGGTCACGGCCGAGAACTTCTGGCCGCTGCCGTGGTACTTGCGCCGGTTCGACCCGGACCGCGTCGGCTATTGGAGCGACCCGGCCGCGTGGGCCCGCCAGACGCGCGATGGCCCCGATCCTTCGGTCGTGATCCTCACCGACGAGGCGCAGGAAGCGGTCGACGCCGGGTTGCGGGTGCCCTATAGCAAGGGAAAGACGTACAACATCCGGCCGACGAATGTCGAGCGTCGAGGGCCCAGCGGCCGGCTTGGCGGCGCGCTGATCTTCTCGGTCTACGTGCGCGAGGACCTGTGGAACCGGTTCACCGAAGCGGCACGCTAGGGCCTGTAAAACAATAAGTTGGGCAAACATGAGAGAGCAAGGGAGCTTGCGCTTCCTTGCTCTCTCATGTTTGC
>JANLFZ010000166.1 GCA_024653385.1 Thermoguttaceae bacterium
GACTACCACCGAGCCCGCAACCAGCGCGCTACGGATTCCCACCGCAAACCTGGCTCGCCAGACATCCAAACGTCGTCCGACAAAAAGTGATGCTGTAGAACTATGCGAGCGTTTAGTTATGTTGCTGCGTACATCTTCGGGGTAGGCTTGGGTGTGATCGCGGCGATTACTGGCAGCATCGGGCCAGAACCAGCCCGCACGCAGATGGGCAAGGCGTTGGCAGCGGTCTACCTCCCGTACTACGAGATGGTTTTGATGGTTTGTTGGCCGTTGGGCGGATTTGGTTTCCTCATAGCCCTAATACTCAGCGGAGTTCCCTTCGTACTCTTGGTTTGGCTCTTGTTTTATGTTTACGATAAGGTAGTAATGTAGCCGGCACCGGCCGTGGAGGCGATCGGGCCCGCGACGACGCCACGTGTGCCGAGCAGGCGGCCCGGCATCCGTTGAGCAAGTTCCTGTTGCGCAATGGCGGGAACGATGATTCGGGGAGCCCTTGACCCGCTCTTGGGGCCGAACTCCCGTTCGACGCCCGTTCGTGGCTTGAGAAGCCAGACGGCTTGCGATAGACTCGCTTCTTGCCGGCGTTACCACTGGGCCAGCGGTTTGACCTCGACCGGCCGCTGGCCCGACTGGCCTTCGGGCGCGAACAGGGTCGCCAACCGGACCGTGGTGATTTGCGGCAAGTGGACGGTGAGGTTGCGCACCTGGCGGTTGGGACGTTGGCCCTCGGGATTGGGCGACGAGGGTAGCGGCGCCGCGGGCCGGACCTCGAAGCGGCCCTCGGCCGGCGAGACGAGCCTGGCCACCAGTTTTCGGCCGCCCTGTTCCAGCGTGACACTGCGACCGTCGTCGCTTACCTGGATCGCGGCTTCGGTGTGGACAAACCACCAGACATCCGCCGGTTTCGAGGTCTCGATCTCGTCCTGTACGAGAACCTGCTGGCGATCGAGCAGGGCGATCCCACGCTCGACGCGACGGGCGTGGACCGCGTAAGCCGGCGTGAGATCGGCCACGGCCGCGGCCCGATCCTTCTCCGAGGTGAAACGGCGGATGCGTGTCTCGGACCGCGGGTCTTGATCGGGTGCTTGCGAGGGGTTGAGGACCAGCGTGTTGTGCCCCTCGGCCCGAAGCCGGTAATAGGTGTATCGCTGTCCGCCGAAGTAGCCCGGCAGGTTGTAATTGTCGGCGCCGAGGTCCACGACCCAGCGCTGGCCGAGGGCATCGAGCACGAACGACCCGCTGTCGAGATGGTTGTGGTTGATGCGATTGGACCCGGCCAGGAAGCCGACGAAGACGGCCTGGGGGTCGTTCCACCGGCTGCGCATCGTCGCCACCTCGACGCCGCGCCAGTATTTGTCCAAAGGCAAGCCGGCGGTCTGAGGGTCCTTGCCTGGCCCCCGATACCAGATCATTCCCGCGGCCGACGGCCGGCCCTGCATGGCGTGCCAAATCAACTCGGGGCGATCGAATCGCCTGGCCAACCAGAGCAGGCAATCCATGCGGCCGATGCGTTCGCCGCTGTCCTCGAAGTTGAAGGCCCGACCCGTCGGTCCGGTCATGTAGATCGGAAACAACCCGGTCTCGGCAAAGCCTTCCATCTTCGACAGCGCGAAGTCCGAGCCGAGGGCCGATTCGAGGGCCGCGAGCATGACGACGTTGTAGGTGGTGGCGTAGCCCCAGTAGCCTGGCCCCTCGCCCCAGGCCCCATCGGGGGCGTAGCTTCTCATGGCCAACGGGACGCTCGCCAGGGCGTGGCGGAGGATCTCGCCGGCCAAGGCGGGTTCTTCGTCGGCAATGGCCAGTGCCCCGACCGTCATGCCGCCGTTACAGACCTGGTTCCAATTGTGGGCCGAGCGCGGCCAGCCCCCCTTGCGGCGGTAGACGGCCAGCCCGGGCTTCAGCCCGTGCCGAACAATGGCCTCGCGGATCGTGGCGCGCTGGGCGTCGGTCCAGTCGCGGTACAGCCAGTCGTACGCGATGGCCAGCGCGTGGGTCATCTCGGCGGTGTCGAGGAAGTGGCTCGGGTTGAAATCGGGGAAGGCGGCCACGGTCTCCAGTTCGCGCCAAAGCCGTTCCAGGTGCTTGGCGTCCCCATGGAGGCGATACGCCAGCGCCAGGGTATAGGTGCGCCCGAGCACACGCCGGCTGGTGTCGAGCAGGCGCTTGCCGTCGGGAAGCGCATGTTTGGGAAGCGGCGCGGTCACTAGCGCGTCGGCCTCGCGGCGGAGCGTCTTGTCCCAATCCGCCAGTTCCCGATCGGCGTCGAGCTTGCGCTTGAGCGCGTCGAATCCGGCCTGGTCGATCAACAGCCGCGGATGGCCCGGCTTGAGCATCTTGAGCAGTTGCTCGGCCGCAGGGGCGCTGGCCGGCGACGTGGCTTTCTCTTGCGCGGCGGCGGACAACGACGAGACCAGACCGAGAACCAAGACGAAAACGGTGGGCCGACGGCAGGCGCGAAATGCGGGGGCCATGGACGTGGTTCCTTGGCGGGCTTGGGAGGACGATGGTTTAGCAGCTTCGTTGGACCTTCAGTGCCCTCGCCTTGGGGGCAGGCCGCGAAGACCGCCGGATTCTAAATCAGGTGGCGCGATTCGGGTAGCCGGCCCGGGCAATGTGGCAGTGCGAAGGTCTTGTCGCCCCCTTGCCACCCCTCCCCGACCGTGGTAGTATCAAGAGATTTTGGGGTTCCGGTTGGCGTAGAGAGATGCGTGAATCCCGCAGCCCACGACACAGGGGAGACCCGTGCCGCGACGAAGCGACCTTCGCAAGATTCTGATCATCGGTTCCGGTCCGATCATCATCGGGCAGGCGTGCGAGTTCGACTATTCGGGCACACAGGCCTGCAAGGCCCTCCGCGAGGAGGGATACCAGGTGGTTCTGATCAACTCGAACCCGGCCACGATCATGACCGACCCCGAGATGGCCGACCGGACGTACATCGAGCCCTTGACCTGCGAGATGGTGACCAAGGTGATCGAGGCCGAGAGGCCCGACGCCCTCTTGCCCACGCTCGGCGGCCAGACGGGCCTGAACCTGGCGATGGAGCTGCACCGGGCCGGGGTGCTCGAGCGATTCGGCGTCGAGATGATCGGGGCCACGGCCGAGGTGATCGCCAAGGCCGAGGAGCGAGACCAGTTCCGCCTGGCGATGGAGAAGATCGGTCTGGACGTGTGCCGCGGCCAGACCGTGCACAGCCTCGAGGAGGCGCGCCGGTGGCTCCCCCAGATCGGCCTGCCGGCCGTGGTGCGGCCCAGTTTCACGCTGGGGGGCACGGGTTCGTCGGTCGCGTACAACCGCGAGGAGTTCGACGAGTTGGTCAGCCGGGGCCTGATCGCGTCGCCCATCCACGAGGTGCTCGTTGAAGAATCGGTGCTGGGCTGGAAAGAGTTCGAGATGGAGGTGATGCGCGACAAGGACGACAACGTCGTGATCATCTGCTCGATCGAGAACTTCGATCCGATGGGGGTCCACACGGGCGACTCGATCACCGTGGCGCCTGCCCAGACGCTGACCGACAAGGAATACCAGCGCATGCGCGACGCCTCGATTGCGGTGATCCGCGAGATCGGGGTCGAGACGGGCGGATCGAACATCCAGTTCGCCATCCATCCGAAGACGGGGCGGATGGTGGTCATCGAGATGAATCCCCGGGTCAGCCGCTCCAGCGCGCTGGCCTCGAAGGCCACCGGGTTTCCCATCGCCAAGATCGCCGCGAAGCTGGCCATCGGCTACCGGCTGCACGAGCTGCCCAACGACATCACGCGCCAGACCCGCGCCTGCTTCGAGCCCACGATCGACTACGTGGTGACGAAGATCCCGCGGTTCGCCTTCGAGAAGTTCCCCGAGGCCAAGTCGGACCTCACCACGCAGATGAAGAGCGTGGGCGAGACGATGGCGATCGGGCGGACGTTCAAGGAGTCGTTCCAGAAGGCGCTGCGGGGGCTCGAGGTGGGCACGTTCGGCTTCGGGTGCGACGGCAAGGACTACTGGGGCACGCCCCAGCAGCCGAGCCTCGACGACGTGCGCAACCGCCTGGCCCGGCCCGACGACAAGCGGGTGTGGTTCCTCCGCTACGCGATGAAATACGGCATGTCGGTCGACGAGATCCACGAGATCACCGGCATCGACCCCTGGTTCCTCGACAACCTCCACGAACTGGTCGAGATGGAGGATCGCCTGCGCGCGGCCGGGAGCCTCGAGGCCGTCGAGACGCCGCTGTTGCGCCAGGCCAAGCAGTTCGGCTACTCCGACCGGCAGTTGGCCACGATCTGGGGCACGACCGAGATGGACGTGCGCGCCGAACGGAAACGCCGCGGCATCGTGCCGACCTACAAGGCGGTCGACACCTGCGCGGCCGAGTTCGAGGCGTACACCCCCTACTACTACTCGACCTACGAAGACGAGGACGAGACCCCGCCGAAGCGGCCGGGGACGAAACGGGTGATGATCCTCGGCGGCGGGCCGAACCGCATCGGCCAGGGCATCGAGTTCGACTACTGCTGCTGCCATGCCAGCTTCGCCCTGCGCGAGCTGGGCATCGAGTCGATCATGGTCAACTCGAACCCCGAGACCGTCAGCACCGACTACGACACCAGCGACCTGTTGTTCTTCGAGCCCCTGACGACCGAGGACGTGCTGAACATCTACGACCGGGTCCAGCCCGACGGGGTGATCGTGCAGTTCGGCGGGCAGACGCCGTTGAACCTCGCCCGGGCCCTGGCCAACGCGGGCGTGCCGATCCTCGGCACGAGCGTCGATACGATCGAGGACGCCGAGGACCGCGAGCGGTTCCGCGCCTTCCTCGATCGCCTGGGCCTGAAGCAGCCGGCCAGCGGCATCGCCCGGAACCTCGCCCAGGCCCGCGCCGAGGTGGCCAAGATCGGCTACCCCGTGCTCGTGCGCCCCAGCTTCGTCCTGGGCGGCCGGGCGATGGTCATCTGCTACGATGCGGTGCAGTTCGAGCGCTTCGTGCGCGAGGCGTTCTTGGTCTCCGAGGGCCAGCCCGTGCTCATCGACCGCTTCCTCGAAGACGCCACCGAGGTCGACGTCGATTGCGTCGCCGACGGCCGGCAGGTGATCGTCGCGGGGATCATGGAGCACATCGAAGAGGCGGGGGTCCACTCGGGCGATTCGGCCTGCGCGATCCCGCCCTACAGCCTCCCCGGGCCGGTAACCGCCGAGATCCGCGAGGCCACCTGCGCGCTGGCCCTGGCCCTGAACGTCAAGGGGCTGATGAACATCCAGTTCGCCGTGAAGAAGGAGGACGGCCGGCCCGTCGTCTACGTGCTCGAGGTCAACCCCCGCGCCAGCCGGACCGTTCCCTTCGTGTCGAAGGCGACCGGCGTGCCCTGGGCCAAGGTGGCCACGAAGGTCATGGCGGGCGTCTCGCTGGCGGAGCAGGGCTACACGCGCGACCCGATCCCGGCCCACGTCTCGGTCAAGGAGGCGGTATTCCCCTTCGTGAAGTTCTCGGGCGTGGACATCGTGCTGGGGCCGGAGATGAAGTCCACCGGCGAGGTGATGGGCGTCGACGCCTGTTTCCCCGAAGTGGCCGCATCTTCATCAGCGTGGCCGACCGCGCCAAGGACCACATCGTGGGTCTTGCCCGCCGCCTCGAAAAGCTGGGCTACAAGCTGTTGGCCACCCGGGGCACGGCCCAGAAGCTCGAAGAAGCCGGCATCCAGGTCGAGCGGGTCAAGAAGCTCCAGGAAGGGCACCCGAACCTGATCGACTACATGCGCGACGGGCGACTGCAACTGGTCATGAACACCCCCAGCGGCAAGGGCGCCCGGACCGACGAAGGGAAGATCCGCGCCACGGCCGTCTCGCTGGGCATCCCCTGCCTGACGACGATCCAGGCCGCCGACGCCGCCGTGCGCGCGATGGAGGCCATGCGCGAGGAGGAAATGACGGTCCAAGCCGTGCAAGACCGGTTTCCGCAGTCCGGCAGACGATAGTCACCGGTTGCCCCACGCTGCGCCGGGCGCCGTTTTCGGCGCGTCGGTTTCCAGACCCCAGGGATGTTGTCTGCCGTAGCGGGCTAGTCTATGCTTGTTGGGCGGAGCCGATCGGGGCAATTTGCGGGCAAAGGGTATCGAGACATCCCGACCGGTGAGTGCCGCCAAATCCGATTGGAGCAACCGTTTGCGGTAAGTGCACCACGACCGCCGCGTCGCGCCGGCGTATAGGGAAACTCGACCGGACTTCTTGAGGCGCGTACTATTTGAGGTGGCATGAGCGACGTCGAGAACGGATTGCCGAAGTTCCGCAAACCACCGGTCGTCGAGACCGTGCTTGCGGTTTTCTTTCGCCCCAAGTTCAACTCCGCTCACCTGGGCGTCCTCTGGGACCGGCACTTCCGCGATCGCTTTCCGAACCTCGAAGAGCGACCGCCGGTCGAGGAAGAGCCCGAGCGATTCGGAGAAGATCGCCTGGCGGAGGGTCCGGCGGTTCGATGGCGGGTGATGGACCAGCCCGATGTGGCGAGGCTTTGGGCAACCTCGAAGACCGATGAACACGTGGTTCAGTTCCAGCGCAACGCCTTCCTGGCGAACTGGCTAAAGACTGGCGACGACACGTCGTACCGCGATTATGTCGACCGGCGTGAGGAGTTTCGTCAGCAGCTCGAATGTCTCGATCGGTTTGCCGTCGAGCGCGAACTCGGTCCGATCGAACCGACCTCCTGCTGGGTGACCTACGTGAACCACATCGACTACGAAGGCATGGATCAGATCGGCCCAGCCTTGGCCAGGCTCCTCGCCTGCTGGACGAACGAGACGAGCGATGGCTGGTTGCCCAACCCTGACAACGTGGTCGTGAACTGGGGGTTCCCGATGCCCGACCAGTCGGGGCGGCTAAGGGTCCAACTCCGCCCCATCGCCCGACGTAACGACAAGAAAGAGATGTTGCGACTGGAACTGAGCGCTCGCAGCAGTGCGCAGAAGCGAGAAATCGGTGAGGCATTGGCCTGGATCGACCTCGGACACAAGTGGGTTGTGCGAGGGTTCGCCTCGTTGACTCGGCCAGAAATGCACCGGCTCTGGGAGCGTATCCAATGAGCGATGCGTTGACGATTTCGGAACAGCAGTTCGAACGGGTGACCCAACCGCGGCCAGCGGCGGATTACTTGCTCACGGAACGCCGCGTCCCGCCGCGCGATGCTGGCGTGAGTCTGTGGCTCGTCGACGTCCAACGACAACTGGACGCGATCAAGCGGCTACCGCCCGGATGGAACTCGCACGGTGCGCCTGCCCCCAATCGTCAGGTGGTCGATAGTGCCGAACAGCTCCTCAAATGTCTCTGCGCGGCCGGCGCACTGCCGCGGCCCCACGTCAACCCGACCCCGGCCGGCGGGGTGCAATTCGAGTGGCAGTCCGCCAGCCGCTACTTCGAGATCGAGGTCGTTGCGGAACGGGCGGCGCAATACCTCTACTGCGATGACGCCGCCGGCGTCGAAAAGGTGGGCGAGGTCTTCGAGGACGAACCTCTGGAAGAGGTGTTGGCGTGCATCCGACTTGTTGCGGCCGGCCAGTGACGCGCCGATCAGTGGAGGGGCTGAACCGTGTCGGACCGCGCGATCGCTGACGAGGAGGTACTGTATCGCCGTATTCAGCCAGGATTGCCTTGGTTCGAACCACCTGATCGCCCAACGAGCGCAAGTTTCAAATTGCGGCGGCTCGAGGATGGCCGATACGAGGAGGGGCTCTCCGTGTATCGCGCGAGCATGGTCGGCGTGGACGACGTTTTGGCCAAACCCGAGGCAAAGCCCGGATGCCTCGTAGCGCAAGCCACCGCAGGTGCGGTCCGAGCCTTGACCAACGCCGAGGGAAAGCCCTTGAACCTGGATGTCGTGGCGATCGGAGACGAAAACGACCCCGGGCACGCGGAGATTCGGGGGCCGAACCCCGGCAAGATGGCGCCCAGTGCGTCCAGGGAATTGGCGAAGCTGTTCAAAGTTGTCGGCAGGTAGACGCGGTAACCGTTCACGAGCCAGTCCCCTTGACGTTTGAAGGAGAAGGCCTGTTTTCGCGCTCCTTCGCCGCGAAAAGTGGGACACTCCCCCGTGAACGGTTACGTCGATGGAATGTTAAGTTCGGTTCTGGCGTCGTTGGAGGTTCCCATGCGCATCGCATTGCTCGTGCTCACGTTGGTCTCGGCCGGCTCCACGGCCGCGATGGCCGCCGAGTCGTCTGGCCCCCACTACACGGTCTACCCCATCGGCCACGTGCGCAAGGCCGAGGGCCGCACCCTGATCGTGCTCGACAAGAAGTACGAGCCGGGCCTCCGCGGACTCGGCGATTTCTCGCACGTCCACGTGATCTGGTGGTTCCACAAGAACGACGTGCCCCAGAAGCGGTCGATCCTCCAGGTCCATCCGCGAGGCAACCCCGACAACCCGCTCAGCGGCGTGTTCGCCACGCGTTCGCCCGTGCGGCCCAACCTGATCGCTTTGAGCCTCTGCAAGATCGTGTCGGTCAAGGACAACGTGCTCGAGGTCGAGAAGATCGACGCCGATGCCGACACGCCGGTGCTCGACCTCAAGCCGTTCACCCCGGGCCCGGACTCGGCCTCGGGGGTCCGGGTGCCCGAGTGGGCCAAACCGCGCTAGGGCCCCGAAAGACACTCGGCAGCATCGGAAGTCCAAGACCGGGGAACCGTCGGCCGGTCCTGCCGCGCGGTGGGACTAAGCTCGACTTTTGCCATTTTATCTGGCTTAAGTCGCTTGAGAGAGTGTGTCCATCAGGAATCGCTTCAGCCGGCGGGGGAGTTTTTTCATGGCTTGCCGGAAGGGGGGCTGTGCAAAAACGGTCTTCTCCCAGAATAGCTCGCGTACGGTGGCGATCGCGTCGCTGAAGGTCGGCTCGGCTTTTCGGTAACTCGGTCGATGCCCCAGCCGCGGTTCATGACGCTTGAGATGTTCGTGGTAGATCAGACTCACGAGGCTGAACAAGCCCAACAGGCACGGGCCGACGCGGAGCACCGTCTGGCGTGCCCAACCGCGGGTCGTCTCGAAGCCCAGGTGGGCCCGCATTTCTTGAAAGGTCGTTTCGATCGACCAGCGGCAGGTAAACAGCCGGATGAGCGTGGCCGCGTCGAAGTCGGGGTGGGTGGTGAAGAAGTACTCGTCTCGGCGGGTGCCGGTCTCGTCGCCGGCCACCAGGATCCAGCCCGGCACCCCGTGCTCTTCGGCCAACGCCGCCACGCCAGCGCTGAGGACCTTGGCCAACGGCCACAGCGCCCACGCGGCGCGACTGAAGACCCGGATCGGGCGGCACGCCCTGAGGGACGAAGGGCGTGGTTGTGCCCACGCGCGGCCTGCCACGCCCGTCGTTGCGCTCCGGGCGTGCCAGTCGACCCGCTGGTGGCCCCGTGGTCGCCGGTCAGGACCAGTACCGCTTCGTGCGATTGCGGATCGACGGGCTGGTCACGTGCGGATGGACCTCGTCGCCAAGGGCCGGCCGTTCGGCGGTCCGCTCGGCAAGAACCGTCCGGCACGCGAAGTGCTTGAGCACCGCTTTCGAGAGAAACCGGGTTCGTTGGGCCAGGGAGAAGCGGTCGCCGCCGCGGTAGTGGTAGTACCGCAGCGGGAAAGAGACATAGAGCCAGTCCCTCGCCCGGGTCAACGCCACGTAGAACAGGCGCAGTTCCTCTTCGACCTCCTCCCGCGTGCCGGTCGCCATGTCCGAGGGGATGTTCCCGTCCGAGGCGTGGATCACGTAGACCGCGTCCCACTCCAGGCCCTTGGCCGAGTGGATGGTGCTCAGCACGAGGTAGTCGTCGTCGAGCGTGGGCGGACCGGCCAGGTCTTGGGTCGAGGCGGGCGGGTCGAGCGTGATTTCGGCCAGCATCGTCGCTCGATCGGCATAGCGGGAAGCCAGCGCTTCGAGTTGCTCCAAGTCGCGGGCGCGCGGGTGGGGATTGTCGTACCGGTCCTCAAGGAGGGGTTGGTAAAACAGGCGAACCTGGTGAACCTGGGTCGTTAACTCCGCCTGGGTCCGATGCAGGTCGGAGAGCAGCTTCACGAACTTGGGCCAGATTTCGGTCGCGGCGGCGGGTGGCTTCCAATCGGTCCAGACCGAAAAATCGCCCGCCTCGGCCAGCCGGCCCATCAGCCGAGCCGTCGTCTGCGGCCCGATGCCGGGCAACAGGGCCAGAATGCGATTGCCCGACACCACGTCGCGTGGGTTTTCGGCCAGCCGCAGAAACGCCATGAGGTCCTTGACGTGGGCGGTCTCGACGAACTTCAGACCGCCGTACTTGTGGAAGGGGATGCCCCGCCGAGCAAGTTCGGCCTCGAGCAGAATGCTGTGGTGCGATGCGCGAAACAGCACGGCCTGGCGCCGCAAGGCGATTCCCGCCTCGCGATGCGCGAGGATCGTGCGGATCACAAAATCGCTCTGGTCCTCCTCCTCTTCGCAGGTGACCAGGACCGGCCGGCTTCCCCCCGACCGCTTGGACCAGAGGTTCTTCGCATAGCGTTCGGCCGCCTGAGCGATCACGGCATTCGTCGCATCGAGGATCGGCTGCCGGCTGCGGTAGTTTTCCTCGAGGGTGACGACCGAGGCGTTCGGGTAGTGTTTGGGGAAGTCGAGGATGTTCCGCACCGTGGCCGCGCGGAACGAGTAGATGGCCTGGGCGTCGTCGCCGACCACGGTCAACCCGCGGCCCTCGGGCGACAGCGCGTAGAGGATCTCGGCTTGAAGCAGGTTCGTGTCCTGGTACTCGTCGACCAGCACCCGATCGAACTGCTGGCGCACGAGGTCGCCGGCCCCCTCGGCGGTCAATAGCGCATGCCAATAGATCAGCAAGTCGTCGTAGTCCAGGACCCCCATCTGTTCCTTGCGATCGACGTACGCGTCGAAAAGCCGGGCGAGTTCCTCGGTCCAGTCCATGCACCAAGGGAAATGGGTGGCCAAGGCGTCGGGAAGCGGTTGCCGGGCATTGACGCACCGGCTGTAGATCGCCATGCACGTTCCCTTCTGGGGAAAGCGCTTGTCGGTCTTGGCTAGATGGAGTTCCGTGCGGACCAGGTGCATGAGGTCCTCGGAATCGCTCCGATCATGGATGCCGAAGTCGGGGGCCAGACCGATCGCCTTGCCGTAACGGCGCAGCAGGCGCGTGGCGATGGCGTGGAACGTGCCTGCCCAAAGCCGGGTGATGGGCGGCCGGGCGTGCGTCGAACCGGGCCTGCCGAAGGTCCGCTCGATCACCCGTTCGGCACGGCGGATCATTTCGGCGGCAGCGCGTCGCGTGAAGGTCAGCAGGAGGATACGGCCGGGATCGATCCCTTGCGCGATTTGCCAGGCGACGCGGTGGACCAAGGTGGCGGTCTTGCCCGTTCCCGCCCCCGCGACGATCAAGAGGGGGTCTTCGCCATGCTGGGCAGCGAAGCGTTGTTGGGGGTTAAGATGTTCGAAGAGGTGGTCGCTGGCCAGGCAATCCATTTTGTCACCCAGGGTCCCACTGGGGGGGCGACCGGAACCTCCATCGCCGTATGGTGTTTAAAGATATCGGGTTGGAAGGCGTGTGTCGAGGGGCGGCGGCTTCTTGCCCCCCGCATTGGGATCGATCGGTTTGTGCATAGTTGACAAGTGGATTTGCGCCCGGTTAGATTGGAGCTTAGCAAACGCCCGCCATGACCTTCCCGCCCCTCGCCGCCCCCGCCCAGAGGACACGCATGATCCGGAAAGAGTCCAGGAACGGCATCGGCTACAGCGTTGTCGACCTCCACGACGTGCGCCATGTGTTCGCTTCCGCCGTGCCGCAGAGCGGCGAAACCCTGGAGGAGCAAGCGCGCGATGCCTTGCGGACCATCCAGCGGGTCAGCGAGGAGGAGGGCGTCCGGGGCTCGATCGTCCATCAGGCCGTGTTCCTCAGCGACAAGGAACGGGTCGACGAGTGCCGGCAGATCATGCACAAGTTCTACGGCCCCGAGCTGCCGGCCACGACGTATATTCCCCAACATCCGTGCGACGGCAAATTGCCGTCGCA
>JANLFZ010000167.1:0-791 GCA_024653385.1 Thermoguttaceae bacterium
CATCGCCGCCCGACCTGCCCGGCGCGGCGCCGGTTGTCGCGGCGCCCGGCCGCAAGATCGCCCGGTTCATTGCGGCCGATCCCGCTCCATCGAGCTTGAAGGTGGCTCCGGACGGGAAACTTCCCGAGCTGAAGCTTGGCGAGGCCGCGGACTCCCTGGCGGAGAAGCCCTCGGGTTCGCGTGGGATGCACCCGCTGGTGCTCTTCGGGCTCTTGGCGGTCAGCGTGGTGACGTCGATCGTGCTCGTCTTGGCGCCGACCGACTCGGCCGTTCCCTCGAAGACCCTCGAGCGCGAGCAGGCCCGAAGGATTATCGAAACCGAGTACTTCCGCGAGTTGGACGAGGATGTTCCGCCTCGGCCCTATCAGCTCTTGCTGCGCGAGGCGAAGGTGGCCAGGGCCCGCGGCGACTATGCGAAAGAGCGAGAGCTGTATCGCCGGGTGCTCGATCTGCTTCGCGCGGACCCGAAACCGGCCAAGGGCATCACCGGCAGCGCCGAGCGCGACAGCCACCTCGAACGTCAGTTGATCATCCTGTTAAGCGACTGAGGCGCCCGTGAGCCAGGATCTTACGCCCTATCGCCCCGGGGCCGTCGAGCCGTTGCCCCGCTACGAGATCGTGGACCAGATCGCCTCGGGCGATTTCGCGACGGTGTACCGCGCGCGCGACCGCGAGCTGGGCCGCGAGGTGGCGATCAAGGCCATTCACCAGCAGTATCTCGATAATCCGCGGCAACTCGAGCGTTACTGGCACGAGGCGCAATTGCTGGCGACGCTCCAGCACCCGAACAT
>JANLFZ010000167.1:801-11969 GCA_024653385.1 Thermoguttaceae bacterium
CCCGGACGATGTCGTAGATCGTCAGGGCGCGCGGCTGGCTGGTGCTCGAACTGATGCGGGGGAACCTGGCCCGCGCCATCGAGGCCGGCCCGCTGGACCTCGACGCGCTCCGGTTGGCGCTGGGGTGCTGTCTGAGCGCCTTGCACTTTCTGCACGGCAACGGGGTCATCCACGGCGACGTGAAGCCCAGCAACATGCTCGTCGACGCCCAAGGTCGGGTGAAGCTGGGCGATTTCGGGCTGGCGCGCCGGGCCAGCAGCGAGCAGGGGAGCCTGCTCAAGGGAACCACGAAGTACATGGCCCCGGAACTGGTCTCGAGCCAGTTCGGCCCGGTGGGCCCGGCCAGCGACCTGTACTCGCTGGGGTTTTCGGCCTACGAGTTGCTTTGCGGGCCGCAGTTCGATTCGTTGTTTCCGGGGTTGGGCACGTTCGGGCGCGACCGCCAGATCGCGTGGCTCTTGTGGCACGCCGCTCCCGACCGGCACTTGCCGCCCATCGCCCGCGTGCTCGAAGGCGTCCCCCCCGACCTGGCGCACGTCATCGAGCGTCTTGCCGCCAAGGACCAGGCGCAGCGTTACCACTCGGCTGCCGAGGTGCTCGAGGATCTGCGGGCGGGCCGGGCTTTGGCGGCGGGCGAATCCCTTCCCGCCGCTCCTCCCACCCCGCCGGCCGGCCCCAAGAAACGGCTCACCCGAATCGTGGCCATCGCCGCCATGGCCTGCTCGGTCCTCCTGAGCGTGCTGATGCTCCTGCCGGGTTCCCCCGAACGCCCCCGCAAGGAACTCCGCGACATCGAGGGCGTTGTCGTCACGGTCGATGCCGACAACCGGAAGATGGTCGTCGAATCGAGCGCCGACGGGTCGCGCGTCGAACGGGTGTTCACTCCCGGCGACCGGTTCCAGCTCAACTTCAAGCCCAGCTTCCTGCGCAACTTGAAGGCGGGCGACCGCGTCAAGATCGAGACGGCCGCCGACGAGGAGGGCCGGCAAGTCGCCCTCGTCTACGCCACCCGAGCCGAACGCCTCGAAGGGCGGATCCGAACGATCGACCCCGAGGCCGAGAAGCTCGTGGTTTCGTTTGGGCCCGGCGAGAACCAGGAGTTGGAGATCCTGGCGCCGAAAACCGCGAGAATCACCTTCAACGGCAAGGCGGTGTTCGAGCGTCGGCCAGCCGAGGCGGCCGACGCTCGAACGACGTGGGGACGACGAGCCGCACGGCGGTCGAGATCGAGGCCCAGCGCGAAGTCGTCATCGAGGGGGCGGTCCGCGAGGTCGATGTCGCCGCAGGCGAGATGGCCGTCGACCTGGGCAAGCAGGCCGGCGGGGAACTGGTGAAATTGCCTTTGGCCCCGGACTGCGAAGTCGTGCTCAACGGCGCGACGATCCTCGACGGGAAGCCGCTGAAGCCCGCCGACCTCAGGCCCGGCGACCTGGCCAAGGTCACGCACGACGCCCAAGTCCGCCGCGTCGAGGCCTACCGGCCTTTTGGCGAGGTGGGCACGATCGAGGCGGTGCTGGCCGATGGCCTGGTAATCAAGCCGGCGGCGGGAAAGACGACGAACTTCGCGGCGGGCAAGGACACCAAGATCACGCTGGGCGGCGACCCGGCTCAACTGGCCGACTTGCGCGCCGGCGACCAGGTCGAGATCACGCACGACATGCCCGGCGCGGCACGCCCCGAGGCCCGGCAGATCGCGGCCCGGCGCCCCTCCGACTCGACGCGCTGGGCCATCGTCGTGGGCATCGGCACGTACGGCGACCCGAGGTTTGCTCCCCTGCCGGTCGCCTCGCACGACGCCACGGCGGTCCACGAGGCGCTCGTCAAGCGCCACGCGGTGCCGGCTGGACAGGCATTGCTGTTGGCCGATCCGCCCTTGGCACGCCTGGCCGACGCCATCCGAAAACTGCTCTCGGAGGTCCGGCCGGGCCACGAGGTCGTCGTCTACTACTCGGGACGGGCGGTCCGCGACAAGGACGGCAAGGTGTACCTGGCGGCCAGGGACTCGCGCCGCGACGACCCCGCGGGCACGGGCATGCCGCTGCAACAACTCGTCGATCAGCTCGAGGCATCGCCGGCCAAGACCAAGCTCCTGCTGTTGGACGCCTCGCACGCGCCCCCGGAACCCGACCCCGACCAGGCACTCTCGTCGGCCGAGATGTTCGAGTCGCTTCAAGGCCCGCCGGGCCAGGCGGCCTTGCGCACCGTGACCGGCATGGCGAGCTGCTCGCCGGGCGAACGAGGCGCGATCTCCGGGGCAAACGGCCCCGGCGCGTTCGCGGCCGCGGTCGCCGAAGGATACTCGGGAAAGGCCGACAAGAACCGCGACAACCAGATCGAGCCGAGCGAGCTGTTCGCCTGGCTCACCGAACGCATGCCCTCGGCCGGCGTCGCCGGCCGGCAGACGCCCCAGCTCTTCCTTCCCGACAATCGCCCCCCACGACTGGCCGAGAACGCCAAGAAGGCCATCCGGGCCTTGGCCGGGCAGGTCCGCGCGGGCGAGGCCGACACCGGCGCCGCGAAAACCCTCTACAGCGAAGCCCAGAACCTGGCAGGCAGCGAAGTCGAGCCGCGCCTGCTGTACGGGCTGGTGCTCTTGAAGTCGAAGCAATCGAGACTTCGCGCCGAAGCGGTGAAGCACTTCGAGACCCTCAAGGCCGAGAAACCCGACCTGTTGCTGCCGCTGGAGGTGTTCGCCTGGCTGCGGTTCGAACGGCGGCTTTACCAGGCCGGCATCGACGACCTCACCGAACTCGTGTCGAGGATCCCGCGGCCGAAAAAGCCCAAGGACGCCTTGCCTGCCGAACTCGTCTATCTGTTTCCCTGGGTGGGCCGGCTCCGCGAGTTCGCGGCCATGGTCGACGAACGCCCCGTGCCCGAGCCGTCGCTCGCACGGCTCGATACGGCCGTGGCGGCCCACGGCGCCGGCGCGGTCAAGCTGTATGAGCAAGGGCGCGAGGCCACGCGCACCATCGCGCGCGACTTCGACGCCAAGGCCGCGGCGGCTACCGACGAAGCCACCCGCGCCAAACTCAAGATCGACCGCCGCCAGGTCACGGCCTATGCGGTCTTCCCGTTCGACGAAGCGGTCCAAGCCATCCTCGTCGGCATGGACCGGTAACGGCCTGGGGGGCCCGCGGTCGGGTCTTCACGGCGTCACTTGGTGACCCGAACCGCCTTCCATGTGGCCGTCTTCCCATCGGCAAACCGGACCGTCACAGCGCCTTCCGGCTTGGTCAACTCGGCCAGCGCGGCTTCGAAGACCGTTGTCTGCCCCTTCCCGATGGTCCAAGTGGCCAGGAGACTGCTCTTGGTGACGGTTCCCTGGACGGTCTGCACGTCCTCGCTGATCAGGTCGAATTGCGAGCCGCGCACCGCGCCGTTTCGGTCGACGAACAGGTGGATCACCCGGGTGGCGTCGGCGTGCGGGTGCGTGAATTTCCATGCATTGGGGTGCTCGGCGTACCAAGCCGGGGTAACCGGCTCCGGCCGGTTGCTGTTCCACGAATAGGCGGCGTTGCGTCGGTTCTGGGCGCTCGTCCTGGCCTCGCCCAGCGCGGTCGTCGCCCGACCGTTGGCGCCACCGAAGTGCGGAGCCGTGCTCGGCTTCACCGTGGGCATGCCCGCGGGATGGCCGCCAGAAGACGGCAGTTGTGCGGGTTCCGGGGTCGGGCCCCGGACACCTGGTCCCGGTCCGCCGCCTCGCGGCGCCCCACCGACCGCTCGGCCTCCGCCCGGCCCCGGTCGGCCTGCCGCCGTTGCATCACTTATGAACAACGCCATGGCCAATCCGGCCAGAACCAGGCTCAGCCGCCAGCGCGTCATGGGATCTCTCCTTGGAGGTGGTAGAAATGGCCCTCTTCAAGAAAGCACAGAACGCGCCTCGCCCGCAGGCAGCCGCTCTTCCCGTGGACGTTGAGGGGAACAGGCACGTCTTTCGGCCCGCACGGGACCGAAAAACGAGGGTTCATCCGGCGGACGCGTGCCTCTGAACCGGCAGCCAACCAAAGCCAAGTCCGGGTTCCTCTTCTCTGATTCCACCCGGCGGGCGCCAAGTTCCATGTTCTCCACGGAAAACCGCTGGTGGAGTCAGGCAGGACACGTCAACCGAGAAGAGGAACCCGTACTCCTTCTCCTTTGTTCGCTTTGTGTTACGTCATGCACATTGACTTGGTACGCTTCTGCCGGATGAACCACAACGAGCCACTCCCCAACCTGTCAACGGTTACCAAGACGTGGTTTCGGTCACGCCACGGCCATCGCTTCGCTCTGGCCGTGCCACGCGAACGCCATGCGCCCGGTTTGTGGTTGCCGGCTATGCCGGTTGTGCTAGTTTGTCGGCCAGATGGACCGCATTTCCCACACACGAAGGGAGACCACCTTGGCCGTTCCGCCGGCTGCGCGAAGGCTCAGGCCTTTCTGCTTTTCGGGCAGGAAGCACGAGGCCATCTGCACCCGGCCGCCGTTGGCAAAGACCTCGACCGAGGTGCGATCGACGAGCATGCGCAACGTGATCTTGCCGCCCTCGGGCTCCAGCGGCGCGGCGCGGCCGAGCGCGGTCAGACGCTTCTCGGCCGGCGTGTACTCGACCTTGGCCCCGCGCAAATCGAATGTCACCTGCTTCGCGTCGCCGGGGTCGATCTCGGCAAACATGTCGAACAGCTCGCCGGGCACCTTGGCCAAGGGATCGTTGCCGGGGGCCAGGGCAAGGTCCTTCCAGGCGTACTGTTTGCCGCGAAGCTGCTCGAGTTCCTTGACCGGCTCCATGAACAGCCGGATGCCCTCGGCCGTGGTCCGCAGCGTGAGCACCCGCGGCACGGTCATCTGCTGGTTGAACGGCATCCCGGGGTAGTTGCCGCCCGACATCCACGAGAGTTGGATCCGCCGGCCGTCCTCGGCCGGGATGTCGCTATAGGTCTGGGCCGCGTAGTCGTTGGCGCCGAATTTCGACGGGTGCGGGCCGCTTTCCTTGGCGAACGACTTGCCGTCGAACCGGCCCACCAGGTAGTTGCCGTTGCCGGCCCAGAAGACCCAGCGCGTGTTCGCCTTGTCGCCATCGACAGGCAGCTCGAACAGATCGGGGCACTCGGTGCCGCCGACCTCCGAAATGTCGCACAGGCGGTCCCAACGCTTCAGGTCGGGCGACGCGAACAGGGCGTACCGCGGACCGTCGAGATACAGGGCCATGACCCATTGCCGGCTCGGCTCGTGCCAGAAGACCTTGGGATCGCGGTTGCTGCCCGCGATGTGTTTGAGCACGGGGTTGCCGGGGTACTTGGTCCAGGTGCGGCCGCGGTCGTTCGAGTACGCGATCGACTGGGTGAAAGGCTGTCCGGCCGAGGCCCGGTTGGTTCCGCCGGCCGACGTGTAGATGCACACGATCGGCTTTTCCTTGCCGGTCTGAAACCCGGCCGTGTTGCGGTGATCGACCACCGCCGAGCCGGAGAAGATCGTGCCCAGCGCGTCGGGGTGGATGGCGTCGCCCAGTTCCTGCCAGTGGACCAGATCGCGGCTGACCGCGTGTCCCCAGGTCATGTTGCCCCATTTCACGCCGTAGGGATTGTGCTGGAAGAAGAGGTGGTACTCGCCGTCGTAATAGACCAGGCCGTTGGGGTCGTTCGTCCAGCCCCAGGCCGGCGAGAAATGGAACTGCGGGCGCAGGGCCTCGTGGTACAGTGCCGTCCCGCCGGGGATGGCATTCGACTGGCCGATCCGCTCCAGTCCCTTCGAACCGAACGGGAGCCGATCGACCTCGATTTTCAGCGTGCGGCCCTTCCACGGGCCCACGTCGGTGGCGACCCACAGGTCGGGCTGGTCGCCGGCCAGTTCGATCTCGAACTCGCGCACCGTCTGGCCATCGACCGACAGGCGCATCCACGTGGTGCGGACGTTGTTCTTGACCGGCAGGAGCAGCCAACGGCCTTCGACCGTCAACTGCCGCTCGGCCGGCGCGGCCCCGCGCTTCTGGTCGCTCTGGACGATATGGTCGATGTTGATGTGCCCCCAGCCGCCGGTGGCCTGATCGACGATCTGGATCACCGCTTCCCGACCGGCCAGATCGCTCACGTCCCACCATTGCCAGTCGAGGCGTTCGGTGCCGCCGGGGCGGTCGTTGGGCCCCGTGGCGGTGCGGACCACCTTGCCGTCGACCAGCAGGTTGATGCACGCCTTGCCGGGGTGCATGCCGCCGCCGATGAGAAAGTTGATGTACCGCCGCTCGATGCGAAACGCCGGGCTGGTGAGCGTGCCGGTGGTCTTGTCGCCCTGGTAGTAGCTGTTCACCAGGCCGCGGCCCTCGTAGCCGCTGACTTCCATCTGGCCGGGCAGGGTGCCTTGGGCTGGTCCGGGCCCGAAGGCCTCGCCCGTGGCCTTCCATGCCCCGTAGTCCTTGCCCTCGAAGTCCGCAATGAGGAGGTCGGGGCCGGCGCCCCTTACGGACGCGGTCGCCTGCACCACTACGAGGCACCCCACGAGCCAAGCCGTTGCACGTTTCATGGGAATCTCCGGAATCCGAAAGCCAAGACGGACGATCGCGATTATCGCCCACCGCCGGAGCCGATTTCAACCGGTCCAACGGTCGAAGCACCACGTCATCGCGCATCCGTCGTTGTGGTAGAATGTCTTGGGGGTGACAATCACCAAGAGGTTCCTGCGTGGCACAGACTCTCGAAGAGCGGGTGGCGCAGCTTTTGGCCGGCCTGGAACCGGGCGCGGCCCAATACGCGGTCGAGGTCGTCGAGCGGATCCTCTGCGCCGGGCGCGCGTTGGGGGCCAGCGACCTTCACTTGCAGCCGGAGGCGCAAGGGCTAGCGCTGCGGTTTCGCATCGACGGCGTGCTGCATCCGGCAGCCGTCTTCCCCGCGAGTGTGGCCCCGAATCTCATCGCCCGGCTGAAGGTCTGTGCCGACCTGTTGACCTACCGCACCGACGTGCCCCAGGAGGGTCGCATTCGCTCGCCCGACCGCGAGGTCGAGATGCGGGTGAGCACCTTCCCCACGATCCATGGCGAGAAAGCCGTGGTGCGGTTCTTCGGCGGCGCCAGTCGGTATCAGCGTCTGGACGACCTGGGGTTGCCCGAGGATGTGCTCGACCCGCTTCGCCGGCTGTTGGGCGAGACTTCCGGGGCGATCCTGGCCACCGGCCCGGCCGGCAGCGGCAAGACGACCACGGTCTACGCGTGCCTGCGCGAGGTGGCGGCCCAGTCGGCCGGCCAGCGGAGCCTTGTGTCGATCGAAGATCCTGTCGAGGTCGCCATCCCCGGCGTGGCCCAATCGCAGGTCAACCCGGCCGCCCAGTTCGACCTGGCGACCGGGCTGCGGTTCCTCATGCGGCAGGACCCCGAGGTGATTCTGGTGGGCGAGATCCGCGACCGGGCCACCGCCGAGGCGGCGCTCCAGGCGTCGCTCACCGGGCACCTCCTGCTGAGCACGTTTCACGCCGGCAGCGCGGCCGAGGCGATCGGCCGCCTGTCGGACATGGGCATTGAGCCGTACCTGCTGCGGAGCGGGGTACGGGCGATCCTCTCGCAGCGGCTGCTCCGCCGGCTGTGCGGGTGCGCGCGCTGGACCGACGATCCCCACGCGCGCCTGGGCCTGCCCGTCGACACCGTGCGCATCGCCGTGGGATGCCCCCGGTGTGGCGGCACCGGCTACCAGGGCCGTTTCGTCCTCGTCGAAATGCTCATGCCCGAGCCGAGCGAGTTGGGCCGCGCCATCCTCTCGCGCTTGGATGCGGCCACCTTGGAGCGCCTGGCCATCGAGGCCGGCATGAAGAGCCGCTGGCAGCGGGGCTGCGAGGCGGTGCGCGCGGGGCTGACCAGCCCGGCCGAACTGCGACGAACGCTCGGGTTCGGCAACGCGCTTTGACCTCGCGGGGGCGTTCGGCCTGTTGACAGGCGGGTACGGTTCGGCTATCGAGAGGGTAGTCTTCTCGGACGCGTCGCATCCGGAAACCGTCTCGTGACCCGTGCGGAGTCCGCGGCATCGCCCATCGGTCTGGAGGAACTCGTCGCCCTGAACGACGAGATGGCGGCGCTGGTGCGCGCCGGCGTGCCGCTGGAGAAAGGGCTGCGCGACCTGGGCGAAGACCTGCCCGGCCGGCTGGGCCAGGTCGCCCGGCGCGTTGCCCAGCGCATGGAACGCGGCGAGCCCTTGGCCGACGTCTTCGCGCAAGAGCCGGAGAGCTTCCCGCCGGTCTACCGGGCCGTGGTCGAGGCGGGGCTTCGGTCGGGACGCTTGGCGGTGGCTTTGGAGTCGCTGGCGGGCACCGCGCGCCGGCTGGTCGAGGCGCGGCAGATCGTGCTGGCCGGCCTGCTCTATCCCCTTTTGGTCTTTCTGGCGGGCTGGGGGCTCTTCGTGCTGTTCGTGGTCAAGGTGGCGCCGGCTTTCGCCGCGGCGTTTCCCGATGTTCCTGCCGCCTCAAGAGGATTCCTTCGATGGCTGGCCGGCTGGGGCGACTCGGTCTGGTCTTGGGGTCCCGCCGTGCCGGCGGTGGTGCTGATTCTGGCCTTCGCGTGGATGGTCGCCTCGGCCCGCGCCACCTCGGCAGAGCCGCCCATGGCCGGTTTGCTGTTTGGCTGGCTGCCGTGGACGCGCCGCATGATCCATGCGTTTCGCATCGCCATGTTCTCCGAGATCCTGGCCCTCTTGGTCGAGAACCGCGTGCCCTTGCCGGAGGCTTTGGTGCTGGCCGCCGAGGCGGTGGGAAGCCGCCGGCTGACCGAGGCCGCGCGCAAGACCGCCTTGGCCATCCAATGCGGCAATCGCTACGCGGGTTCGACCGACTCTCCCGCGTGGCCCCCGCTGTTCGATTGGCTGTTGGCCACCGGCCAGGAGCACGGCACGTTGCTTCCCACGCTCCGCCAGGCCGCGTCGATCTACCACCACCGGGCGCAGGAGGCGGCCGAGGCGGCCCGACTGTTGGTGCCGCTGGTGCTGGCCGTGGGCATTGGCGGCACGGTGACGATCGGCTACGCCCTGGTGGTTTTCGGTTCGTGGGTTGCCATGCTCCACTCGCTGGCGGAGATGCTGCCATGACGGACGGCAATCGCCCGCTGGAAGAAAGCGTCGAGCTGGGCGGCCAGTTGGCCGCGGTGGCCGCGGCGAACCTGCCGTTGGGCCCCGGGCTGCGGGCCCTGGCAGCCGAGGTGTCCCGGCGGTCGCTGCGCAACGCGCTGGTGCGAGCGGCCGACCGGCTCGACGCGGGCGACCCACTCGATCGGGTCCTGTCGGCCGAGCATGGGTTTCCCGGCTACGTGCGCGGGCTGGTGCTGGCCGGGCTGCGGTCCGGGCGCTTGGGGCAAGCCCTGGCCGAGTTCGCCGCCATCGAGCGCGATCGGCTCGAATTGCACCGGCAGATCCGCGCCGCGCTGCGCTATCCGGTGGTGCTCGTCGGCTTCGGCCTGGCGCTGGTATTGATGTTCTCCGTGTTCGTGGTGCCCGGGTTCGCGAAGGTCTTCGCCGATTTCGGGTTGGACTTGCCGCTGGCCACCGAGGTGTTCCTCTGGACCGTGAAATACGGCGTGTGGCACTTCGTCGCGCTGGTGGTCGTGTTGGGACTGGTGTTGGTCGAGGTGTGCAAGACCGGCCGGCCCGCCTGGTTGCAGCGGTGGAGCTACCACGTTCCGGTCCTGGGACCGCTCTGGCGTTGTCAGGGGCTGGCCGAGTTCGCGCGGCTGATGGGGTTGCTGGTGGACCAGCAACTGCCGCTGGCCGAGTCGTTCGAATGGGCGGCCGACAGCCTGCGCCAACGCGACCTGGCCGAGGCATCGCGCCGGGCGGCAACGCGGGCTCGGGAGGGACTGCCGGCCGCCGAGGCCATGGGCCAAAGCGGTGGTTTCCCGCCGACCCTGCGGACTGCCGTGGCTTCGGTCCAGGCGGCGGCCGGCCTGGGCGATGCCTTCCGCGCTGCCGGCGAGGTGTACGACCGCCGCGCGCGGGTCTACGTGCGCGTCCTGAGGGCCGTCGCGGCCCCTATGGCGTTCTTGTTCGTGGCAGGGTTCATCGGTTCCATGTTCGTGGCGTTGGCGATCCCGATGCTGTCGCTGTTTCACAGGCTCACATGAGCATCACGGTGACCATTCTCGTCAGCTCCCTGGGGGCGTTGCTCTTGGGGGCCGCGGTGCTGGCGGCCGAGCGGATTTTGCCCACGCCCCGCCCCGGCGAAGAGCCCGATGCGCTGCGCCTCGCGTTTCGCACGAGTGGCTGGGTGCTGATTCTGACGTCGCTGGTCCTCGCCTCGTTCCGGTTGATCGGCGGAGTGATGGGCGTGCTGGGGCTGGTCGTCCTGGGGATGGTCGTGCAGCGGAGCCGGCGGGCCCAGTGGCTTTCGCTGTTGTGGACCCTCGCCGTGGCCGCGGATCGCGGGCTGCCCCTCGTGCCCGCCATCGAAGCCCTGGCCACCGAGGAGGGCTGGGCCGGCGGGTGGCGGGCCCGCCGCGTGGCCGCCTTGCTCCGCGCCGGTTGGCCCCTGCCCGACGCCCTCCAGCAGGTCCGCGGCACCGTCCCCCGCGAATCCCTCGTGGCCATCCGCGTGGGGCACGAGACCGGGGCGGTCGGGCCCGCCCTGCGGCAGACGCTCGAACGGCTGGAAAGCGGCGTCCGCGTCTGGGGCGACCTGGGCGACCGGTTCGTCTACCTCGGGGTGCTCTTCGGCATGGCGATTCTGACGGCAGGCTTCCTCCTCACGCGCGTCGTGCCGGCTTTCCAGAGAATCCTCCTGGAGTTCAACGTGGTCGTGCCCCGCATCAGCCAGGTGGTCTTCGACTTGTCGGGGGTCATGGCCCAGTATTGGTACCTGACAGCGCCCTTGCACCTGCTGGCGCTGGCCCTGATCGGCTACGGCATCTTCCGGTACTGCGGATGGCTTGAGTGGGACCTGCCCGGGCTGGGGTTCGCGTTTCGGCGTCTCCACGCCGCGAACCTGCTGGACTGCCTGGCCCTGGTGGCGCATCGCGATCAGCCCATGACGCGGACCCTGGCCCTATTGGCCGGCGCCTACCCGCGGCGCGCGATCCGACGGCGGCTCGGCAAGGTCCTGGCCGACCTCGAGGCCGGGGCCGACTGGTGCGAGAGCTTTTGGCGGCGGGGTCTCATCGGCCGGGCCGAGTACACCGTGCTCCAGGCGGCCCAGCGGGTCGGGAACCTGCCTTGGGCCATCTCGCGCATGGCCCA
>JANLFZ010000168.1:0-5976 GCA_024653385.1 Thermoguttaceae bacterium
CCCCTTGGAAACCGCACGAATGGTCCGGCAGCAAGGGATTGTCTCCGAGGGCGGCTGCGCGGTTCCGGCTACAGCGGAAGGCGCCGGTCCGAGGGTGAGCCCCAGTAGGGCCAAATAGCAGCGGAGCCGGCGCCCGGCGTAGGTGCCGTTCCCCGCTTGGCGTCGCGGGGATGGCCGAACTTGGCCAACGGGCAGTGCGTGCCGGTGTAGTAGCTGCCGCTGTCGTCGTACCACAGCAAGGTGCCGTCGTGCAGGTGCCGCCGAGCCGGCTTCGTTGTATTGATTTCCCAGAGAAACGCTCCGGACGCGAACGGGTCGAATCCCCCCCTCAGTAGGTAAGGCGATTCCAGGCCATTGACGATTGTGGCCCGCGCCCGATATTGTGATGGGTTGCGCGCGTTGCCGCCATTGGGCACGCGGGCGTCGCCCGTCGCGCCGTGATCTTGGACCATGTTGATTTGGGCAGGCCCCTGGCCGCCCCGCAAGGAGACCCCTGTGAACCAACACCGGAAGCTTCTCGAGTGGGTCGAGGAAATGGCCCGCATGTGCCAGCCGGATCGCATCGTGTGGATCGATGGATCGGACGAAGAGAAAGAACGGCTGACCAAAGAGGCCCTGGAAACCGGCGAACTGGTGTTGCTGAACCAGAAGAAGCTTCCGGGCTGCCTCTACCACCGGACCGCGCCCAACGACGTCGCCCGCACCGAAGACCTCACGTACATCTGCACCACCCTTCCCGAGGATGCCGGCCCGACCAACAACTGGATGTCTCCGGAAGAGGGCTACCGCCGCGCGGGCGAGATCTTCAAGGGGTCCATGCGCGGGCGGACGATGTATGTCATCCCGTTTTCCATGGGGCCGGTGGGGTCGCCCTTCAGCAAGATCGGGGTCGAGCTGACCGACAGCATCTACGTGGTGCTGAACATGCGGATCATGACGTATGTTGGTCGGCCGGTTCTGAAGCAGCTTGGCACCGGCGGAGAGTTCACCAAGTGCCTTCACAGCAAGGCCGACCTGGACATCAAGCGCCGGCTGATCCTGCACTTCCCCGAGGACAACACGATTTGGAGCGTGGGTTCGGGTTACGGGGGCAATGTGCTTCTGGGCAAGAAGTGCCTCGCTTTGCGGATCGCGAGTTACCTCGGCCGCCGCGAGGGATGGTTGGCCGAGCACACCCTCATCATGGGGGTCGAGAATCCCGAGGGCCGGGTCGAGTACATTGCCGCCGCCTTCCCCAGCGCGTGCGGCAAGACGAACCTTGCCATGTTGGTTCCGCCCGAGGGGCTGAAGGTCAAGGGCTACCGGATTTGGACGGTCGGTGACGACATCGCCTGGATGCGGATCGATACCGATGGTCGGCTCTGGGCCATCAACCCGGAAAGGGGCTTCTTCGGCGTCGCTCCCGGCACGAACTCGAAGACCAACCCGAACATGATGAAGACCATCGCCCGCAACACGATCTACACCAACGTCGTGTTGGCCAAGGATGGCACGGTGTGGTGGGAGGGCGGAGATCCGCCTCCGCCGGAGGAGGGGACCGACTGGCTCGGCCGGCCCTGGAAGCCGGGCATGACGGACGAGCACGGGAACCCGATTCTCGGGGCCCATCCCAACAGCCGCTTCACCGCGCCGTTGTCGCAGTGCCCGTCGGCCTCGTACCGCACCGAGCACCACCACGGCGTGCCGATCTCGGCGATCGTCTTTGGGGGCCGCCGCCAGCACTTGGCGCCGTTGGTCTACGAGGCCTTCGACTGGGACCACGGCGTCTTCGTGGGCGCCACGATGGCTTCGGAGCGGACTGCTGCCCAGTTCGGCAAGCTCGGCGAAGTGCGCCGCGACCCCATGGCGATGCTGCCCTTCTGCGGCTACCACATGGGCGACTACTTCGAGCACTGGCTGAACATGGGCCGGCGCATGACCAACCCGCCCAAGATCTTCCATGTGAACTGGTTCCGCACCGACGAGGACGGCAATTACCTTTGGCCGGGGTTCGGGGAAAACCTGCGCGTGATCGAGTGGATCCTCGATCGCTGCCGCGGCGAGGCCGACGCGGTCAAGACCCCCATCGGCTACGTGCCCACGCCCGACAGCCTCGATCTGACCGGCTTGGAGATTTCTCGGGAGACGCTCAACAAGCTGTTCGCCGTCAACCGCCAGGATTGGTACCAGGAAACCGAGAGCATTGCCACGTTCTTCCAGCAGTTCGGCAACCGGCTGCCGAAGACGTTGTGGGATCAGCTCGAGTCGCTGCGACTGCGCTTGCGCGCGCCGATCTCGCTGTTGAAGCCCGGTACCGAAATCCGTCCGCTGGCGGCCGATCTCAACGAGATCATCGAGCGGGAGAATGCCCACCTGGCGTCGATGCTCTCGGACCTGGGCCGGCGTCTGTATTTCCCCAAAGGCATTCTGGCGCAGAGCGCCGAGGCGAAGGAGAAGGCCGACCGCTACGATGCCACGATCGGCATCGCCCGGGAAAACGGCCAGCCGATGCACCTCGCGTCGGTCATGAAGTACTTTAGCGGCCTCAGCCCGGCCGAGGCGCTGACGTACGCCCCGGCCACCGGGCGCCCCGACCTTCGGAAGAAGTGGCGCGAGGAGTTGCTGCGCAAGAACCCCAGCCTGGCGGGCAAGAGCTTCTCGACGCCCATCGTGACCAGCGGAGTGACCCACGCGCTGAGTCTGGCGGGCGATTTGTTCGTCGACAAGGGCGACATGGTCCTGTTGCCGGACAAGTACTGGGAGAACTACGAACTGCTCTTCGGCGTGCGGCTTCAGGCCCAGCTCGGGTTGTATTCGTTCTACAACGCCTCGGGCGGTTTCAACGTCGAGGCCTTGCGCCAGGCCCTGGCGACCCGCGCCGGAAGCTGGAAGACGATCCTGATCCTGAACTTCCCCAACAATCCGACCGGCTACTCGCTGACGAAATCCGAGGCTGCGGCCGTCACCGCCGCGCTGCTGGAAGCCGCGGAGGACGGCCGCAATCTGATCGTCATCTGCGACGACGCCTACTTCGGCCTGTTCTACGACGAGCAGGTCTTCCCCGAGTCGCTCTTCGCCCGGCTGGCCGGCGCCCACGAGCGGATCCTGGCCGTGAAGGTCGACGGGCCCACCAAGGAGGAGTTCGTCTGGGGCTTCCGCGCCGGCATGCTCACCTTCAGTACCCGCGCCTTGCTCAGCGACGAGGCGCTCTACGCGGCCCTTGAAAAGAAGGTGGCCGGGGCCATCCGTAGCGCGATTTCCAACTGCTCGCAACCCGGGCAGGCCGTGCTGGCCAAGGCGCTTTCGGGCAATACGATCCTCGAAGAGCGGCAGCAGAAAAAGGCCATCCTCGAGGCCCGCGCGCGCCGTGTCCAGGAGATCCTTTCGCGGCCCGAGTACGCCAATCTCTGGGAGCCTTATCCCTTCAACGCCGGCTACTTCATGTGCCTGAAGCTCAAGGGGATCGATGCCGAGACCTACCGGAAGCACCTCCTGGAGAACTGCGGGATCGGCGTGATTGCCGATGGCGATCGCGACATCCGCGTCGCGTTCTCGTCGGTCGACGAAAGCCAGATCGAGGACCTGTACGCCACGATGGCCGCGGCGGCCCGCGATCTTCAGGAAGCCTCCGGCGCGGCGCGAAAGCCGTGACCCCGACGGCCCACCGGGTTTCTCTTGCCGCGCGAGGGCGCCTTGCGTGCGCGCCGACCATTGCGTTATCATGACGGCCGCACGTACCCCGTTGTCGGCAACAGGAGACTCCCATGAAGAGCCTTGTTTGGATCGTTTGCATGTTGGCACTGGTGAGCCTGGTCGGCGCGACGGTCTTGGCCGCCGACTCGAGCCAAACGCCCGCCCCCCAGGGAAAGGTCTTTGAACTGCGAATCTACAAGACCTTCCCCGGAAAGCTCGACGACCTGCACAAACGGTTCCGCGAGCACACCTGCAAGTTGTTCCAGAAGCACGGGATCGAGCTGGTGGGGTTCTGGGTGCCGGCCGAGGGCGAGGAGGCCCAGAACACGCTCATCTACCTCGTCGCCTTCCCCAGCAAGGAGGCCCAGGCCAAGGCGTGGAAGGCCTTTCGCGAGGATCCCGAGTGGATCAAGGCCAAGGACGAATCGCACAAGAACGGGGTGATCGTCGAAAAGGTCGAAAGCAAGAACCTCAAGGCCGTCGACTACTCTCCGATCAAATGACGATGACTACTCCCATGAACCGTCGCGATGCGATTCGGATCGGGGCCACGGCCGGGTTGGCCGCCGCGGCCGGGGTCGCCATGGCCCAAGCGCCGCCCAAGCCGCTGCGCGTGGGCGTGATTGGCGTGGGCGGGCGCGGCACGTATCTGTTGAACCTCGCCCTGGCGGCCGGGGTCGAAGTGCCCGCGGTGTGCGACATCCGCGAGGCCCACCTGAATCGGGCCCTCGACCTGGTCGCCAAGGCCCGGGGGCGCAAGCCCGAAGGGTACTCGAAGGGACCGTTCGATTACCGCCGCATGATCCAGCGCGACGACCTCGACGCGGTGATCGTGGCCACGCCCATGCAGGTCCATGCCGCGATGTCGATCGACGCGCTTCGCGCGGGCAAACATGTCCTGAGCGAGGTCGCCGCGGCCATGACCGTCGACGAGTGCTGGGGCCTCGTGCGCGCCGCCGAAGAGACCGGCCGTATCTACATGCTCGCCGAGAATTGCTGCTACTGGCAGCCCGTGATGATGATCCTCGCGATGGTCCGCAAGGGCATCTTCGGCGATCTGACTTACGCCGAATGCGGCTATGTGCACGACTGCCGGACCCTCATGTTCGAGGGCGATCAGCTCACCTGGCGGGGCGAGATGCTGCGCGACTACCTCGGCAACCTCTACCCCACGCACGCCCTCGGACCCGTGGCCCAGTGGTTGGGCATCAATCGCGGCGACCGGTTCGTGTCGCTGGTGGCCTCGGCGACGGGACAGAAGAACCTCGTCGACTTCGTGCGCCGCAAGTTCCCCAAAGGCCATCCGGCCCACGAGATCAAGTTCCGCTCGACCGACTCGGCCACCACGCTGATCCGCACGGCCAAGGGGGCGCTCGTCGATCTGCGGTACGACATCAGCTCGCCGCGCCCGGTGGTCAGCACCACCTACTACAGCCTCCAGGGCACGCGCGCGAGTTTCGAGTCGCGCGGCGACACGATCTGGATCGACGGGCGCAGCGCCGGGCACGCCTGGGAACCGGCCGCCAAGTACGCCAACGAGTTCGAGCACCCCATGTGGACCCAATGGCGCCAGCAGGCCGCCGGGGCCGGGCATGGCGGCGGCGACTTCTTCGTGATCCACGAGTTCCTCCAGACCATCCGCGCGGGTCGTCCCTCGCCCATCGATGCCTGCGACGCCGCCGCATGGAGTTGCGTGATCGAGCTGTCGGGCCGGTCGATTGCCGCGGGCGGGGCCCCGCAAGAGGTCCCCGACTTCACCAAGGGGAAATGGGAAAACCGCGCCCCTTGACGCCTGCTGGCTTGCGCCCCATGATGGGCCCGGTAGTCTGACCAACGGTCCAGCGCGATTTCAGGTGCTTCGATGAATCGACTTCCCGCTCTTGGCGTCGTGGTTTGGCTGTGCGCTCTGGCCTCGACGCTCTTGGCCGCCGAGACAACCCCGACTTCCCCCACGAACTTCGTACCGCTCTTTCCCGGCGATCGCCTGGAAGGGTGGCAGGTCAGCGATTGGTCCGACGTGGCCAAGCCGCCGAAAGTCGCCGGAGCCAAGTGGTCGCTTCGCGACGGCGTGCTCGAGGGTCGCAACACCAGCACCTGGATCTACTCGAAACGCAAGTACGGCGACTTCGTGCTCCGGTTCGAAGGAAAACTCAGCGTCGGCGGAAACAGCGGCATCGGGCTGCGGTTTCCCGACGAAGGCGATCCCGCGTACCGCGGCATGGAAATCCAATTCGTCGACGGCGAAGTGTACTACCACACCGGCAATTGGAAGGGGTATCGGCCCGAGCAACTGACCGGCTCGAT
>JANLFZ010000168.1:5986-11914 GCA_024653385.1 Thermoguttaceae bacterium
CGCCCGCATGTGCTGCAGGGCTCGATCTACGACGAGATCCCCGCCAAGCAGGCCATGAAACCGGCCGGCCAGTGGAACGCCTTCGAGATTACGTGCCGGAAAAGCCAAGTCACCGTGGTGCTCAACGGCCAGAAGGTACTCGACGTCGATCTGTCGAAAGAGACCAAGGCGCGCCAGAAACGAGGCCCGGCCTTGGCCGAGCGGCCGCGCAAGGGGCACATCGGGTTTCAAAACCTCGGCGGGACCGTGACGTTCCGTAACCTGGCGATCGCGGTGATGGACAACCTGGACTCGAAGGACTGACTGCCCGTGTCGATCGACTGCCTCTGCGCCGGTATCCTGTTCGCCGATTACGTCTGTGCTCCGATCCCCCGACTGCCCGCGGCCGGCGAGCTGGTCCCCACCGACCACATTACCCTGGCCCTGGGGGGATGCGCCTCGAACGCGGGCCTCGATCTGGCCAAACTCGGCTTCAAGGTCGGCGTCTCGGGCTGCGTCGGCGACGACGCCTTCGGCGAGTTCATCGTGCAGACGCTCCGGGCGGGATGCGTCGACACCTCGGGCGTCCACAAGCTCGCGGGCATCGGCACCGCCAGCACGATGGTCGTCAACGTCGTCGGCCAGGACCGCCGCTTCATCAGCACCCCGGGGGCCAATACCCGATTCACTGTCGAACATATCCCCGCCGACTGGGTCCGCCAGGCCAAGGTGCTTTACGTGGGCGGGTACTTGATGAGGCCCGGGCTGGAGACCGACGCCTTTGTCGATCTGCTCCGCACGGCCCGGCACGCCGGGGCCCAAACCGTGCTCGACGTGGTGCTCTTCGGCGGCGAGCACTACTGGCAGACGCTCCAGCGCGTCCTGCCGGAGACCGACGTCTTCTTGCCCAACGACGACGAGGCGGAGCTGATCACCGGGCTTGCCGACCCGCTGGCCCAGGCCGAACGGTTCCGCGCGGCAGGGGCCAAGACCGTCGTCATCACCCAGGGCCGCCACGGCAGCCTGCTGGTGACCGACGGCCTGCGGCTCCGCGCGGGCGTGTACCCGGTGGAGTTCGTCGGCGGCACCGGCTCGGGCGATGCGTTCGACGCGGGCTATATCGCGGGGCTGTTGCAGGGTGAAGACCCGGCCGGCTGCCTCCGCTGGGGAAGCGCCCTGGGCGCCAGTTGCGTGCGCTCGATCAGCGCCACCGAAAGCGTCTTCACCCGCCCCGAGGCCGAAGCCTTCCTCCGCGAACACACGCTCAACATCGAGCGTCTTTGAGACGGCAGGCACCACGGACGACTCAGATCGGCGTCCCCCGCGAAACATGGTGCAGGGAGCGCCGCCTTGCACGGGTTCGGGATGCTCACGCGGCCGTCGGACAGCGCTACTCGTACACTTCAAGTTCGGCGATCGACATCTGGGTGCCGGGCTGGTTGGGGCCGTCGGGTTTTTGGCCGCAGATGCGGATGTAGCGCGCAGGCCGCGGGTCGAACGTGGCCTCGAACGGTGAACCGTCGTGCCCGGTCTTCGAGGCGACGGTCTGCCAGGTGGCGCGATCGGGGGACAAGCGGACCTCGAACTGGGTAGCATATCCCGGTCCGAAGGTGACCTTGACGCGGCGCACGGCAAGGGTGTCGATCAAGTCGACTTCGAAGGTCCACGGCCACTGGCCCCCGGCCAAGGCGTGGGTGTCTTTCCGCCCGTCCACGCCCAAGCGAGGAACGTGAACGCCGGCGTTGACTTCCAGGGGGTGGGAACCGTCGAGGGAAAGCAGTTGGGCGGGCTTGCGGTAGGCGTGGTTGCCCGGCGGAACGGGCGGGCGGGCCTGGCCGGTGGCCAACTCGTGTCCGACCGCCTTGAGCATTTCCACCTGGGAACGGTCGAGGGCGCCGTCGCGGAACAAGAGGACATCGATCGATACCACGCCGCCACGCCGGCAAACATCGAACACGTACTCGGCCAGCTCGCGCTTCGTGTATTGGCTGCCCGGATGGCCCCAATTCGTGCCCAGGTACGAGAGGATATGCCACTGCTTGCCATCGATGAATCGACCGACCGGCATATCGTAGAAGCGGTTCTGCTCGCCGCAGGTGAAGTCTTCGTGACGGCTGTAGGCTCGCACCTGAGGTTCGACGCCGGGGTTTAGCGCAACAAGGCGTTTGGGGTTTCCCGCGCGAAGGGCCGCTGCCAGGATACCCAGCTTCTCCTCGTCGTATCCGATGAAACGGTAGCAGCCGTCCACCCACCAGCCGGCGACCTTGTCTTGGTAGCGCTCGGCGTACTCCTGGGCGACGCTGGCCCATTTGCGCACGAAGTCGGTGGTTACGGGCGTTCTGGCTCCGAACGCGGCCGCGGCCTTCGGATCATCGACCGGCCCGTCGCCCGTCCAGTACAACAGCAGGGGGATGCGGCGCCGGTTCAGTGCCTGGTACAGGTCGTCCACCAGATCTCGCGTTGCACAGGCCTGGCCGGGGGTATATCCGCTGATCCGATCGAACGTGGCATTGGGGGCGATCATCTCGCGGCGGCGCTGCATGACAGTGAAGATGACGTATCCGGCCTTGACCTCGGCCATGGTCTGGGCAAACCGCTCGACATCGAACTCGCGCACGCATTGGTCCCACGAGGTCTCGCGTCCCAGGCTGTGGATTTGATTGCGATCGTTCTGCAACCCGGCCAGGTAGTGGACGAACACCCCATAGCCCGCCTTGTGGAACCAGTCGGTATGGGGGTTCGCAGGGGAAGCTTGACCTGCGGGCGATTTTTCCTTGGTTGGCGTCTGGGCGGCCAAGGCTGCCGGGCAAGCCAGTATCAGGATCATCACCACATGCAGAAGTCGGGGAAGTGGTGGTAGTCGGGTCGGCATGGCATGGATTCCGTCAACCGGCGTTGCAACAAACGGCCAATTCTTGCATGATATCGCCATTGCGGCTGGCCATCAAATGCCGAGACCGCGGACCTGGGTCGAGCAGGCACCAGCGCCGGCGGGGGACCCGATCCCGCACCGAACCGCCGGCTGCTTACCTAAGTGCATGGAGGCAAAGATCATGCGCAGGACGATCGGGCTAGTGGGGGTGTGCGTGTTCGTCGCAGGCGCGATAGCTCTTGTAGGCTGCGGCGCCAAGACGGCCACCGAGGGCGACGCGACCACGGCAAACATCAATGGGGCACCGCCGTCCCCCGCAAAGAAGGATGCCAAAGAGCCTCAGGAAACCCCCGCCGCGAAGGAATCGAGGCCCCTCTCCACTCAGGCCGACGCATTCCACCCCGTCGTGGTAATCGAGACCACCCACGGTGACATCCGGGTGACGCTCGACCGCGAGCATGCCCCCATGACGGTCGACAACTTCTTGTCGTATGTGGCGCGGGGCCATTACGACGGGACCATTTTTCACCAAGTGCTCAAGGACTACGTAATTATCGGCGGTGGCTTCACCCCGGACGGCACGGAGAAAAAGGTCAACACGCCGGTGTACACCGAGGCCCGCAACGGCCAGAAAAACGTCCGGGGTGCGATGGCCATGGTGCGCAAGCCCGAGCAGCCGCACTCGGCCACGTGCCAGTTCTTCATCAACGTGTCGGACAATCCGAATCTCGACTACGAAGGCGATTCGTTCGACAAATACGGGTACTGCGTGTTCGGCCATGTCGCGCCCGAGTCGATGGCGGTCGTCGATCGAATTGCCTCGGTTCCGGTGGAAGACCGTCCGAAGTTCGAGCGGATCCCCATCGACGCGGTCGTGATCAAGTCGATCAAGCGCTATCACTAGACCTCGGGGCCTATTGACCCAGGCATTCGCTTGCCGTAGGATGGCAGGCCGAGTGGAACGGAACTCCGTCTCGCAGGAGGGATCCACGATGCCGAACTCCACGTTCTTCGTCCAAGAGTGCCCTACGTGCGGACGACGGTTGCAGATTCGAGTGGAGTATCTGGGCAAGAAGGTCGCGTGCCAGCATTGTCGCGGCTGGCTTGTGGCTTCCGATCCAAGCGGTTACCGGGACGGTGAACCGCGCCCGGCCGACGTGCTGTTACGCCGAGCGGACGAGTTGTTGGGTCGGTGCCCTTCGCCCCGCGCGAAACCGGATCGCCGGCACGGCGCGGTCTGAATCGACTCCCACTATCTTGGGAGCGTGCAATCTCAATGAGGAAGCTCGGCACCTTGCGCCGTCACGAGATCGTCCTGCGCACCGCGACCGAGAGCAGGTAAACACCGCCGGCGGCCAGCACGATGGCCGATTCGGGTCCGATCTGCGTCCCATAGACGGCAATGCGGGGCACCGTGGTCAAAAAAGCGCACAGCACCGTCGAGACGAGCAACAGCGGGCCCATGCGCGTGACGTGGTGCGCGGCGGTGGCGGCCGGGAGGCTCAGCAGGGCAATGACCAGGATCAGGCCCACCACCTGGGTCAGGCAGATGACCGTCAGGGCCACCAGGCACAAGAGCACGATATTCGTGGCCAGCACGTTGATGCCTTGGAGTTCAGCCTGCTCTTCGTCGAGGCAGATGGCCAGGAGCCGCTTGTGGAAGACGACCACGGCGCCGAGGATCACCACGTCCAGCGCGAGCATGCGCCACACATCGGACCACGCGACGTAGACGATGTTCCCGAACAGGTAACTCATCAACTCGGCATGATAGCCCGGAGTGAACTTGATCAGCAGGATCCCCAAGGCCATGCCCATGGCCCACAGGGCGCCGATCAGGGTATCCATGCGTTCGCGCACGAACTGGTTGACGATGCCGATCAGCACGGCGCCGCAAAGCGCGGCAGCGAGGGCTCCGTGGACGGGCGAGATTCCGGCGCAGGCCGAGGGGAACATGGTGCGCGCGAACAGGGCCGCGCCGATTCCGCCGACGGCCATGTGGGCGATGGCTCCGCTGAGGAACACGATCCGCCGCGTGACCACGTACGGCCCGATCACGCCGCAGGCGAGACTGGCGCAGAGTCCGGCCAACAGCCCCGTCACGAGGAAGGGGTTGTCGCGCATGTCGTGGAAGAAGTGAGCCAGCGGCAACGAGTCGGTCATCGCCCGGCGTGCTCCTTGGGTTCGTCGGGCACGCACCCCTCGTGGCAACCGGGGTCGGAAAGCGGGCACTCGTCGCGGTGCCTGACGGCCCGCACTCCTTCGTGGTACATATGGGAAATGACCTCCCACGAGACCTCGCTTGCCGCGTGGCACGTGAGCCGGCGGTTGAGGCAGGCCACGCGCTTCAAATGCGTCGAGACGAACGACACGTCGTGGCTGACGATCACGATCGGCAATCGCTGGTTCAGCCGGTGGAGCAGATCGGTCAGTCCTTGCTCGAGATGCGCGTCGATGCCGGCGGTCGGTTCGTCGAGCAAGAGCAACTGGGCATCGGAAGCGAGGGCTCGGGCGATCAACACGCGCTGGCGCTGACCGCCGGAGAGCGTGCCGATGGTGCGCGATGCCATGTGGTCCATCCCCGTCAGCGCCAGCGCCGCGCGCGCCGCCTCGACGTGGGTCCGGCAATACCACGATCCCCACGACGAACGGCTCAACCGGCCGGTAAGCACCACGTCGAGCACGGTGGCAGGCACCGCGGGATCGATCCGGCCGTGCTGCGGCACGTACCCGATCCGCGCGCGGACCTCGGTCGGGGCGCGGCCGAAGACCGTCACCGTGCCCCGCTGGGGTTTCAAGAGGCCCAGCATCAGTTTCAAGAGCGTGGTCTTGCCGCCACCGTTGGGGCCGATCACGCCCAGGAACTCGCGCGGGCCGATCTCCAACGACACGTCTTCCAACACCGGCTGCGCTTCGGCGGCGGGAGGGTAGCCGAACGTCACGCCGCGGATTTCGACGACGGGTCGGGCATCGCTCATGGAAACGACTCCGCCAACTGCCGGGCCGTCTGGAGAAGGCTCTCCACGAGGTTCGACGGCAGATCGTTGATGATCTCCACCCGAGCGCCGATCGCCTGG
>JANLFZ010000015.1:0-15651 GCA_024653385.1 Thermoguttaceae bacterium
CACGACCAGGCAGCCGGCCGCCGCGAACCACACGGCGGCGGGAACCGTTCGTTCCGGCCGAGACGCTTCTGACTCCCCGGCGAGCGTTCGAAGCCTGGCCGCGCAAGCGGCCAGAACGGCCACGACCACCATGCACCCGGGCACGTACCAGACGAAGTCCACGGCGGCATGCGCGGCGTTGGCGGCCAGCCCGGGCGCGATGGCGGCCAGACAGAGCCGGCTTCGGTCGGACCGGGCGCGGCGGTAGGCTCCGATGCACCACGCCGCGCATAGGCCCAGGGCCGCCAGGACCACGAGGAGCCCCGCCCAGCCGCCTTCCGAGGCGACCTGGAAATACCCGCTCTCGGCGTGCGTGTACTCGATGCCGTGGTTTTGCAATGCGGCATCGAGGTACATGGGACAGACTTCGCAATGGCTTCCCAGGCCCGTGCCGAGCCAGGGCGACTGGGCCATGGCCGCCAGGTTCGCCTTCCAGAGCAGGCGACGGCCCTGGCGCTGGTCGAGGGTTTCGAGCGACTGGAAGGTGTCGAGCCGCTCCGACAGGGCGTGGTACCCGTGGATGCCGAGGCAGGCGAGGACCAGCACGGCGGCTGCGCCCAGGCGCCCTACCCAAGCCCGCTTTGCGCCGACGCGGCGTCCGAGGACGGCCAGGGCGACGATCGTGGCCACGAGCATGGCCATCGCGCCGCCGCGCGACAGGGACAAGAGCCCTGCAAAAATCGAAAAACCCAACGCGACGAGCCAGAGGCCACCCCGGAACCTGTCCCGCATCGCCCGGGGATGGCTGCGTCGAGGGTCCATCGCGCAGAGCGAACACCACGCCAAGGGCCCCAGTCCGAGGGCGATGAACTGGGCGAAGTGGTTGCGGTTGGTGAAAGCGCCCTGGAGGTTGCGACACGCCCGGCTGTACGGGTGCTCGTAGAATCCGAGGAACTTCTCGCTGCCGGCGAGGTAGTGAACCAGGCCCACGGCGGCCATGGCCACGGTTGCGACGGCGACCCAGCGGAGCACGCGTTCGATGTCGTCGAGCGTGCGGATCCGCTGCACGGCGGTGAGGATCAACAAGGCGAACGCCGCCAAGAGCAAGACTCCCTGGCGCGTGGTCACCGGGTCAAGCGACACGGTGGACCATGTGCCCAGCACGCCGGCATTCGTCTCTCCGCCGGACCACAGGGGCAGGCGCTGGGCAACCAGCGGCGACAGGGCGCGGAGCACGGCCGGCGGGAAGGGTACCAGTTGCAGGCCCGCCAGTCCCACCGCCGCCAAGAGCACCCACTCGATCCCGCAAGAGTACCAACCGGCCTCGCGTCGGAGGGCCTGCCGAAGGCACCACGTCGCGGCGGCGCCGGAGGCCAATCCGACGAGCACCAACTCGCCCAGGGCGATGCGTCCGCCGAGAATCGCGGGCACGAGGAAAACCGCGCCGGCCAAGGCGAAATCGACGGCACGCAGCAGGGCCGCGTCGAGCCACGGCGCGACCGTCCCGCGACGGCGGCCCTCGGGCCCGCCGCCTGCGAGCATCGGCAGCTCAGGCGGCCTAACGCGATCCCATGGCATCGTTCAAGCAGCCTTCTCCGTTGGGGGCACCTTCATCACCAGTCGGGGGCGCGACATGGCAGGCGGATCCCCGCCTTCGTCCTCGCCGCCGTACCCGTATCCGTACCCATACCCGTACCCATATCCGTAGGCATCATCGTCTTTTCCGGCCGTGGGGCGGTTGAGCACGACCCCGAGCACGGGAACGCTCATCGCCGCGAAACTCGCCGCGGCCCGAGCGACGGTACGTCGGGAGTTCTTCTCCGGCTGGATGGTGAGGACCACGCCCTCGACCCGCCGCCCGATGATCGCGGCATCGCTGACCAGAATGGGCGGGCTGTCGATGAGCACCTGGTCGTAGTTCGTCTCGGCCCAGGCCAACAGCTCGGAGAACCGGCGGCCCTCGAGCAACTCGGCGGGATTGACGGGCCGCGGGCCCGCGGGCAAGACGTCGAGATTCGGCAGCACCGACCCGTGCGTACAGGCGACTGCCGAATCGGGCACCGGGCCCTCGGCGTTCAGCGCGGTGGAGAGCCCGGGTTGTCTGCGCATCCCCAGCAGCGCGGTCAGACCGGGGTGCCGCATGTCGGCATCGATCAGGAGGGTCCGCTTACCCGACTGGGCATACACGGCCGCCAGGTTGGCGGCGATGGTCGTCTTGCCGTCGCCCGGCTCGCTGCTGGTAATCACCAGGCGTTCCGCGCCGCCGTGGGCCAGACCCAAGGCGGTGCGCAGCGTGCGGAAGGGCTCCGTCTCGGCGGCCTCCTGCCGGACATGGACGTGGATCGCCTCGGGGCCGGCGGCCGATTCCAACGGGGTGAGACGGCCGACCATGGCCAGCACGGGCAACCCCAATTGGGTCTGGACTTCCTCCGGCGAACGGAAACGATCGTCGAGCAGTTCCTGGACGTACACGCCTCCCAACCCCGCGGCCAGCCCGAGCACGAGCGACACGAGCCCCACGACACTCAGCCGGGGCCAGACCGGCCGGAGGGGCACCTGAGGCCGGCTGAGGATCGCCGTGCGGATCATGCCGCTTTCGCGGCCCAGGTCGATGTCCTTGATCCGCTGGAGCACCACGTCGTGGAAGCCGCGGAGCCGCTTCAGCTCCAGCTCGAGGATCTCCAACTCGGCCATCGTGCGGTCCAGGCCAATGGCGGATTCCTTTTCCTTCTCGTAACTGGCCATCAGGGCCCGTTCGTGGGCCTGGGCCTGTTCGAGTTGCTGGCGCGCCATCTGCACCAGGATGGGGGCAAGTTCCTCGTGGCTAAGCTGCTGGACCCGATCGCGCAGGGCCGCTTGTCTGCTCTCGAGGTACTGCTCGGCCGCGCGGATCTGCTCCTGCGTTTCGCGAGGCCGGTGATGGGCCGGCCCGAATAGCTCGAGTTCCGATTGAAGTTTGGCTCGGTTGGCCAGAAGCTGCTCGATGACGCGAGAGACCGCCATCGCGTCGTGGTTGCTCAGGCCGATGCGTTGGAGGAGGACTTCGCGCCCGGCGTTGTCGAGCATCGTCAGGGCATAGCGTGGCAACTCCTCGCGGTTGCGCACGGCGGCCTCGACCGCCGCGAGTTGCGACTGGGCCTCCAGGCGCTTTTCGTGGGCCGCAATGAGGGCCTGGTTGAGGCTCATCGCCCGCTTGACCGCGACGTTGACGCCTTCCTGGCCCTCGCGCAGGACCAGCTCGCCGGCGCGGGATCGCACGTCGATGAGATTGGATTCGCGCTGGCGGAGCTGCTGCTCCAGACCGGCCTTCTCCTTGGTGAGAATCTGGAGAAGTTCCTGGGCCGTGCTCTTGTGCATGGCGTCCATGAAGTCGAGATAGGCGGTGACCACGGCGTCGACCACGGCGGCGGCAGCCCGCGCGTCCTTCGAAAGGTACGCAATCTCCAGCACGTTGGTCCCACGCACGTTCCGGACCGTCAGCCCCTTGGCCACCTGCTTGGGCCACTCCTTCTCGGGGGTACCGTTCAGATCGATGCGGGCCTCGGCCGGGAGGGCTTGGACGGCCTTCTCGAGCACGACTTCGCTGCCGACCATGTTGCGGTAGGTGGCCATCAAGTCCTTGGCCACCCGCTCGCCGGTCATCCGGGTCGAGAACGTGTCCTCGCCGGCCTGCAAGATCAAGAGCGAGGCGTCCGACTGGTACATGCGCGGCGTGGTCGCGTAATACAAGCCGCCCAGAAGGAGCCCCGCCGCCACCGTGGTGATAACAACCGCCTTGCGGTAGCGCACCGCGCGCAAGAACCGCAGCGCCGCCTGGAGCGAATGCGTCTCGGGTCTTGGAACCGCGTCAGGACTGCACGAGAACGAAGGGTTCGACATCCGTGTCACCCGCTAAATCGCCGCCCGTCAAAACAGCGGCAACGTGGCCCCGAATCCGAATCGGATGATCTCGAACGTGTCGAGGAGCATCGTCGCCGGACTCCGTTCGATGGAGACGACATCGCCTGGGGCCAGGACCAGGTTTTCGGCCGGGTTTCGCTTCGCGGCCTGAAGACTCGCCTCGATCGCGACCGCGCCCTGTCCGTCGGGCGTCTTGCGGAGCACAAGCACCTTGTCGGCCACTTTCGACGTCAGACCGCCCGCCTGCGCCACCGCGCCCAGCAGGCGCAACTCGCGATGGACCGGGTACTTGACCTCCCCCGGCTTCTGGACCAATCCCATCACATAGATCGGGTCGGGTTCGAGCTTCTCGATGCGCACCACGCTGCCGTCGGGCAGATAGGTGCCGCCGTGGGGTTGCCGAACAGCGTCGGCCAGATTCAAGCAGATCCGATCCATGCCGGAACCCGCCTCGGAAACGTGGCTTGCCGGTTGCACGAGCGGCCCCCCGGCGGCCATGCGCGACGACGCGGGCGGTATGCGGATCTCGACCTGCGTGCCGGCGTCGTCCGTCAATCCGCCCGCGGCCACCAGGGCGTTGAGCAAGTAGCTCGACCCGCGGGGAATCTCGTGCATGCCCGGCGTCTGCACCGCTCCAACGACGATGACGCGGTTTTGCCGGGGTTGCTTCATCGTGACCGTCACGTTGGGACGCCGGTAGAGGTCGCGTTGAACGCACGCCGACGCGATTTCTTGCTCGGCCGAAGCCAGGTCGAGCCCAGCCAGGTCGAGCGGTCCGATTTCGGGCAGCACGGCCCGGCCGTCTTCCCCCACGCGCACGGCCAAGGTGGTCACATCGTTCTTGTCGAGGCTGGCCGCCAGCGAGACCTCGATCACGTCGCCAGGCTCGATGCGCCAGCCCCCAGTCGACGGCGCGGCAAGGTGCAGCAAGTCGAGTTTCTGGGCACTTTGGATAGGCGCCGGCACCAACTCAGGGGGGATCGAGGCTGCCGTGTAACACCGGGCGCTGCGGCACCCAGTTGCCAACGCCGCGACAATTAGCGCCCCATAGCCCACGAGTCTGCTCCTTGCCCTGAATCGAGAAACTGGGGTCGTGGCCGCCCCTCTGGGGGGGGTACTGGACCGCGCCTGTCGAGGTGTCCGAAGACCATCGGCGCCGAGTGGCGAGCTGAGTATCGGGGAAGGCGTGTCCATGCGGCCAATGGATCGCTACTTCGGGGAGTCTAAGAGCAAGGAGGTGGCCTTTTACTGCAAACCTCGAGGGCTGTCCAGCCGAGTTGCTCCGTCGCGCGGCACAAGGGGCGTTGGTGTCGGAGTGGAACCCCGATAACGAGCGTGCGGGCCGACAGGCATGAGCGCCTCGTGGCCGATTGTGTTCTTCCGCACTGGCAATTTGACTTGCCACGCGAGGAAGCTTATGCTAACGGCTAGCTGGCGACTGGTGGACGGATGAGGTCCCACGAAGGGGCGGTCATCAGCTCATCGGCACATTCTTGCCCCGCGTGGTCCGTTCGCTGCCGGCGGCCCGCATCGGCGTTGTCGGAACTCCATGAGACGTTTGCAACCGGCGTTTGGGGTCCGAGGCCACGTTGCTCCGGCTCCGAAGCCGTCTCATTGTCGGGCATTCCCGTCCCGCAAGACGTTGAAAGGAGCGATCCATGCACCCGGCAAGCAGTCGTTCGGCGGCGCGAGGCGCCTTTACTCTCGTCGAACTCTTGGTGGTGATTGCCATCATCGGCATTCTGATCGCCTTGTTGCTGCCGGCGGTGCAAGCCGCGCGCGAGGCGGCCCGGCGCAGCCAATGCTCGAATAACCTCCGGCAGTTGGGCCTGGGATTGCACAACTACGAGGACACGAACAAGAGCTTTCCTTTCGGCTGGCTCTTGGACATGCGGAACCTCAACGTGCAGGTCTGGGGCACGCGGATTCTCCCCTATGTCGAACAGCGGTCGCTCTTCGAACGGTACGATTCGCGGGTCCCCGCCTTGAACGAGGCCCCTTTCATCGGTTTTCCGGCCGCTGCCGTCACCCAGAACCTCCAGGTGATCGGCACGCCGCTGTCGGTGTTCGTGTGCCCCTCGGCGGGCGACGCGCCGGCACGGGTCTACGCGGGCGGGTTGCCGGCCAACGCGGGCGGACAAGGAGTGCCGCCCTTGTCGATCTCGTGGACCGCGGCCCCGTCGGACTACACGCCCTCGACCGGCGTGCGCGGCGATTTCGCCAACCTCGCCTATGCCAACTTTCCCGGCGGGGCCGGCGGCAGCCGCGAGGGCGTCATGCCCCAGGCCGTGGTCACCGCGGCAGGCGGCTCGATGGACTCGTCCCGGCTGGCCGACATCCGCGACGGCACCTCGAACACCATGGTCGTTGGCGAGCGGATCGGCGGACCGAAGCTCTATTGGAAGGGCGGCAAGGAAGTCGGCTCCACGACCGGCAGCTCCAGCGACCCGATGACGCTCTTGGCCAAATCGAATGGCGGCGGTTGGGGCGATTTTCTCAACGGCGAACACTGGATGCGCGGCTCGCTGTACGACGGCTCGCCCGGCCCCGACGGCGGCCCGTGCCCGATCAATTGCTCGAACCTCCGCGGCGATGGGTTTTATGCCTTTCATCCGGGCGGCTGCCAGGTGCTCCTGGCCGATGGCTCGGCACGATTCGTGTCGGAGACGATCGACGCCTTCACGTTCGCCTCGATGATCACCCGCAGGAAAGGCGAGACGGCCCCGGTGCCCTAAGCGCCCTTGGCTCGCGCGACCTGATCTTGCTGGCGGCGTTTCTTCGAACCTCTTTCACAAAGCGAGTTGTCATGGCTTGGCGCATCGCGGTCGGATGGTCTATCGTGGGGTGCTGCTTTTTCCTGGTCCTGGTTGGGTGCGGGCGCAAAGGGCCGCCGCGCAAGGAGACCTTTCCGGTCCGGGGCACGCTCGTGATCGACGGGCGGCCCGTGGGCAACGTGGCGGTCCGGTGCGTGTCGGTCCAAAACCTGGACGCCAGCACGCCCCCCTCGGCCACCTTCACCCGCGACGACGGCACCTTCGAGATTTCCACCTACGAGAAGTCCGACGGCGTCCCCGAAGGCGAGTACGTGCTCACCTTCGAATGGGGCGAACTGAACCTGGTCACGCGGACGTACGGGGGCGATAAACTCGGCGGGCGCTATCGGGATGCCAAGCAATCGAAGTTCCGATTCAAGGTGGAGAAGGGCAAACCGGTGGACCTGGGGCGCATCGAGTTGACGACCAAGTAGCATGGCAACGAAGGACTTCTTCCGTGGAGCAACGAGAGAACATGCAAATCCTCCCTCGAACGGCAGTCGGCCGGAAGCTGGCGGTGGCCTTGGGTATGCTGGTCTTGGGGCCCCTCGCGGCGCGGGCCGAGGAATTACCCAGCGCGATTCCCGAATACGTCGCCCGGCCGGACCCGGTGTTTTCGTGGCACATCGAGGCGGAACGGGTTGAAGGTCCGCGCCGCCGCTTCGAGTTGGAACTCGTGTCGCAGCGTTGGCACGGCATCGTCTGGAAACACACGTTGGTCGTGTTCCAACCGCCCGAGGTCCGCTTCCCCGACCACATGATCCTGTTCATCACCGGCGGTTCCACGGGGGCTCGACCGAGGGAAGAGAGCCTGGTCATCGGCCGGCTCCTGGCGGAACGAGCCCAGGCGCGGGTGGCGATGCTTCATCAGGTGCCCAATCAACCGCTGCTGGGCGACCGCAAGGAAGACGATCTGATCACCGAAACGTGGTTGCGATACTTGAAGGATGGCGACCTCACCTGGTTGCTCCAGCTTCCCATGACCGCCAGCGCGGCCCGCGCGATGGACGCGCTGGAGGCCCTGGCCCGCGAAAAGAACTGGCCGCCGGTCCGCGGCTTCGTGGTCACGGGGGCTTCGAAGCGGGGCTGGACCACCTGGCTCAGCGCGGTGGCCGACCGCCGCGTGGTCGCCATCGCGCCGATGGTCATCGACATGCTCAATCTCCGGCCGCAGATGCAGTACCAGATCGAAACCTGGGGCCGCTATAGCGAACAGATTCACGACTACACCAGCAAGGGTCTGGTCCACGAGCGGCCGCTCTCCGAGCGCGAGGCCACGCTGTTGCGCGTGGTGGACCCCTACACCTACCGAAGCCGGCTCACTCTGCCGAAGTTGCTCGTGCACGGCACGAACGATCCCTACTGGGTCGTCGATGCGGCCCGGCTGTACTGGAACGAGCTATCCGGGCCGAAGTCCCTGCACGAAGTGCCCAACGGCGATCACGGGCTCAAGGGCGGACAAGATCTGGCCGTTTCGACCCTTGCGGCGTTCTTCCGCCACGTGGCGGGCGGCAAACCCTGGCCCGAGTTGCAGTGGAGCCACGCCGACGAACCGGATGCCCTGGTTCTGAGCGTCCGTTCGTCGATCGCGCCCCGCAGCGCGCGCCTTTGGGGCGCGCGCTCGGCGACCAAGGACTTCCGCCAGTCGCGTTGGGAAAGCCAGCCCATGGAACGCGACCGCGACGGCTTCCGCGGTCGAGTGACCAAACCGCCGCAGGGGCACGTGGCCCTGTTCGGCCAGTTGCAGTTCGAGATGGACGGCCTACCCTACGCGCTATGCACCCTGGTGCGGCGGGATTAGCCCCTCGGCGGGTGGTGTCACGCGGCCTTGCGGAGCCGGTCTCCGGCGCTTGGCAAGGGCAGCACGTCCGATGGCGCCGCCATGGCCAGCCGTTCGACCCGTACCACCAGCGTCCACAAGCCCGCCGCGGCCAGTGGGATGGTTGCCAAGGCCGCCCAGGTCGCCGGCGTCGGCCACCGGACGCACAGCACGGCCATGACCCCTCCGAGCATGGCCAAGCCCGCGTAGAGCAACAGCACGAACCGGTGGCTGCGTCCGGCGACTAACAGACGCTGGAACAGGTGGGTGCGGTGCGCCGCCCATACCTTTTCGCCGCGGAGAAGCCGCCGTCCGAAGGTGAACGCCGCGTCGAACGCGAAGGGCCAGACCGGCAGCGCCGCGAGCAGGATGCTTGCCGGGGCCAGCGTCGGGCTGCGCAGGGCCACGAGCGGCATGAGGGCGAACGAGTACCCGAGGAAGACGCTACCCACATCGCCCAGGAAGACTCGGGCGGGCGGCCAATTGTGCGCGAGAAAGCCCACGCTACCGGCGGCCAGGAGCAGCCCCAGCCCGGTCACCAAAGGCTCGTCGCCGAGCCACCCCAAGGCGGCCCAGGCCACGCCGGCCACTACCGCCTGGCTGCCGGCAATGCCGTCGCTGCCGTCCATGAAGTTGTAGGCGTTCGTCAGGCCCACGATCCAGGCCAGCGTCAGGACCACGCCGGCGTTTCCTAAGGCCACGGTGGGCCCCAGCGGCAGCGTGAGCGTCTCCCAAGAACCCAGGCAAACCACGGCGATGGCCGCCGCCACCACGTGAGCCGCCAAGCGCGGCCCGGCCGGGAGCGAGTGGAGGTCGTCGAGCCAACTGACACCCGCAACCAACGCGGCGCCGACCGCGTATCCCAGAAGCACTGCCCAGGGAGCGCTCGCCGGAAACAACCCGCCCAGGCCGAGCCATCCGCCCAGCGCGGCAACCACCACGGCCAGTCCGCCTCCGCGGGGCGTGGGACGGGCGTGGGAACTCCGGGGATTCGGCACATCGAGGGCGTGGCGCACGGCCCACCGACGCACCGCGGCGACGCCCCAATACGACGAGACGGCCGCGATCAAGCTCAACGCGAGATGGTCCATGATTCGAGATCCTCAACGAGGCCATTGGGCCGGGCGTCCTCACGGCTGGTCCGCCACGGCAACTGGGTCGGTTCGTTTCGTCGGCAACGGTCTGCCGGCCGGCGTCCGATGCGCCGATTCGCCGGGGCGAATCGGCGCCCCGGCGATACCAGGCGACCTCGCGGAAAAGGCCGTCGCAAAGGGCCACTTCGGCGCGGAATCCGAATTCCCGCTGGAAGCGATCGGAGGGGTACACGTCGTCAGCCAGCCATTTGGACAGCGTCGCCGCCAGGCCGGCCGCTCGGACGCGGGCAAGCGGCACGCGGCTTGCCGCGCGGGCCAGCACGCGGGCCCACCGCGCGGGGATGGACCAGCGGGGGGTGCGCCGCCCGAGCGCGCACGCGAGCGTCTCGACGATTTCCCGCACCGTGCAAGCCGGCGCCGAGACGTTGTAGATGCCCACCCCCTTGCGGGCCCGCCCAAGGGCAACGAGGCACGCCCGGGCCGCATCGCCGCGGTACAGAAGGCTCTTGCGGTTCTCTCCCCGGCCGATCCAGATGAACCGCCCGCGATCGATCGCCCGCATCAATCGGGCAACATTGCCCGGGTCCTCTTCGCCAAAGAGCGTGGCCAAACGAAGTACCGCCAGGTCCATGCCCGCGCCACGCGCGGCCTCGCCCGCACGCTGTTCGGCTTCGAGCTTGCTTTGGGCGTACGGCGTGTCGGGGCGGCAAGGCGAGTCTTCCGCGCAGGGGCCGTCGACGCGGCCGAACACGGCGACGGAACTGACGAGCACCATGCGCCGCACTCCCGCGCGAATCGCGGCTTCGACCACGTGGGACGTGCCCACCGCATTGACCTCGTGGAACGGCGCCGCGGGCGTTGGGTCGAACACGTGGGCAAGTCCCGCGGCATGGATCACGGCCGCCGCGCTGTCGAAGACGCCCTCGAGCGTGGTGGGACACCGGATGTCGGCCGGCCGGAAGTCCACCGTTGCCGGCAACCGGCCGCGGTGAAGATCCGTGGCACGGACCCGCCACCCGGCGGCCAATGCCTGACCCACGAGTTCACGACCGAGAAACCCCGCTGCCCCGGTGATGACCACCCGGGGCGGATCAGCGAAGCCAGTCGGAAAGTCGGCGCAGGGCTCCATCGCGTGCCTGAAGGGGGGCGGGATTATAGCCGCCTTGGCGTCCCTCGGGCAACATCAATGTGACGTGTATTCCCTTGGTGAGATCGTGCCGCGCAGGCGTCGGTGATCAAGGGGGCGAGGCAGTCCCTCGGCCAAACGGATTTCCAACAGCGCGTGCAGGAAGGCCAAGGTCGATTCGGCCCCCTGGTTCTGATTGCAGCGGTCGGAGTGCAGTCCGTCGCAGCACCCGCCCGTTTCGGGGTCGTACAGCGGCACGCCCAAGTCGTTGCGTCCCAGAAACCAGTCGAACGCGGTGTGGGCCAGGGTGTCCCAGGCGGGGTCGCCCGTGACGGCCTCGGCTGCCAGGCAAGCCGAGATCATGGCCTGCGCCTCGATCGGTTGCTGATCGAACCGCGCCCGTTGGCCCCCGCGCACGTAGAAGCCGTCGGACCCAATGGGGACAAAGTGGCCTTCCCGGGCGGTCTGGACTTCGGCCAGCCACTTGAGGGACTCCAGGGCGGCATCGACCATGTCGCGCCGCCCGAGCGAGTGCCCGGCGACCAGCAGTCCGTGGGAAAGCACGGCGTTGCCGTACGCCAGCCGGTCTTCGAACCACCGCCAGGAGTCGGTGGCGGTGTCCCGAAACAGGCGCAGTAAGCGTTCGGCCAGGGTTTCGCGGAGGTTTCGGGCTGCCCGATCGCCGGAAAACCGCTTCAAGTACTCGTGAATGCCCAAGAGCGCGAACGCCCAGGCCCGGGCGCTGGTAAAGGCCGATACGCTCGGCAAGGCGGCGTCGAGCAACCGGCTGGCAGCGCCCCGCAGGCTGTCGCGGTTCGACTGGCCGATCGCCGTGCCCAAGCCCCACAAGGCGCGGCCGTGGCTGTCTTCCGAGCCGACCTCTTCCTGCCAACGCCGGTCGTAGGGCAGGAAGTTGCGGAACCTCCCTTTTTCGGCATTGAAGGCGTACCAGAGGAACGCCAGATAACGCGAGGCCAGGTCGTGGTTCTCCTCGACCTCGCCTTCCTGCAACTGCTCGAGCAGCACGGCGACCGCCAGGCCGCGGGCGTTGTCGTCGGTGGTGTAGCCTTCGGCGTAGTTCGGCACCGAGAAGTACGCGTGCTGGACGAGCCCTACGTCGTCGGTCATGCGCCGCAGGTGGCTGAGATTCAGAGGAGGCAGTCCCGGCGGGCGCTTGTCGAGCGTTTGCCCGGTAAAGGCCGGCCGAGGATGCTTCGTGCGCTCGTCGCGGGCCCGCGCGAAGCACTCGAGGTAGCGCTGGGCCACGCGCGGCCAGACCATCTCGCGTCCCAAGAGGTAGGCCCGCTTCCGAATCGCGTGGCGTTCCGCCTCGTTGTCGAGCAACTCCAACACCTTGGCGGCAATGGCCCCGGCATCGGCAAAGGGCACGAGCACGCCGCGGCCGTCGGCCAACAATTCCTCGGCGTACCAATAGGGGGTCGAAATCACCGCCTTGCCGGCTCCCACCGTGTAGGCCAGGGTGCCCGAGGTGATCTGGGCCGGATTCAAGTACGGGGTGAGGTACAAGTCGGCCGCGCCGATGAACTCGACCAACTCCTCGAGCGTCACAAAACGGTCGAAGAAGAGAATGTTCCGCTCGACCCCCAGCGAACGAGCGCGGCGCTGGAGCGCCAGGCGATACGACTCTCCCTCGTGTCGCTTCACATGGGGATGCGTCGCCCCAAGCACGATGTACACGACTTGGGGATAACGCTCGAGGATCCTCGGCAAGGCGTCGATGACGTGCTCGATCCCCTTGTTGGAGGACAACAGCCCGAACGTCAACAGCACGATCTTGCCTTCGACGCCGAACCGGTCCTTGTAGTAGTTGGGGTCCACGAACGGCACGTCGGGGATGCCGTGGGGAATCAGCTCGACCTTCTCTTCGGGGATTCCATAGACCTCGCGCAAGAAGGTCACGCCGCGCCGGCTCATCACCACCAGCCGATCGGAGAGTTCGGCCAGTTGCTCGAGCACGGCCCGCTGGGCGTCGTCCGGCTCGCGCAACACCGTGTGCAACGTGGTGACCACCGGCATCCGAAGTTCGGTCAGAAGCGTGAGGATGTGGCTACCGGCCGGCCCCCCGAAGATGCCGTATTCATGCTGGAGGCACACCAAATCGACTTGATTGGTGTTCAAGAAGTCTGCCGCGCGCCGGTATGAGGCCAAATCCCGTTCGTCGATTTCGAACCGCACGCGGGGTGGGTATGGATACCCTTCCTCCGTGTCATTCACAGGGACCGCGAAACACACCGTTTGGGGGCTTTCGGCCGCCACCGCTTCGCATAAGTCGGTTGTGAAGGTCGCGATCCCACACTGTCGTGGAATGTAGTTGCCAAGGAAGGCAATGCGACGCAACACGGCCGAACCGGTAGAACTGGTGGAGTCCATGCGGATCCCTCTTATGGGTTAGATCGAATGCGGTTCATGGTCTCGGTTTGCCTGACTGCATCAAGGCTTATTCTATTGGTGCGACGATCGGTGGGAAGCAAGTGGGTTGGCCCGTTCACGCAAAGGGCTTCCGCGTGCTTGCATCCCAACCCGGCGTGGATTGGGTGGTCTCCGCGGCGATTCTCAAAGCAGACAGTACCCGCATATACTCCGCGGAGTTACAATGGCGGATACGGCCCCCCCGGACGCGGCCGGCGGGTTGTCTCGCGTCGGGGCCTGCGCGTCGGCGCAAGGCAATGGGTGCCGCGTCCGCTTATCGCTACCTTTTTACGGCGAGCGTGCCATGGCCACACAGGCCGATCCCAAGCAGCACTCGATTGAAGATGTATTGGCTGAGCTGGACCCCACCGAGGGCTTTTCGGGGCCTCCCAAGCGCGGCGGCATCGCCGGCAAGCTGTTGCTGGCCGTCGTGCTGGTCGGGGGCGCCGGGGCCGCGGTCTACGGGTTTTCCCAGTGGCGCGGCAGCGAACGCGGACCGGCCGGCGCGATGCTGACCCACGTGGTCCAACCGGGCGACCTCTTGGTCACGGTCACCGAAGACGGGAACCTCGAAAGCGCCAACAACGTGGATATCAAGTGCGAGGTGGCCGGCGGCGGCACCATCCTCTGGATCGTCAAGGACGGCAGCCTGGTCCAGAAGGGCGAGATGCTCGCCCGGCTCGATTCCTCGCAGTTGGAAGACCAGATCAACCAGCAGAAGATCAATTACGAGAAGGCCCGCGCGGCGCTGGTGCAGGCCGAGAAGGACTACAACGTCGCGAAGATCGCCGTGCAAGAGTACATCGAGGGGACCTACCGCAAGGAGGTGCAGGAACTCGACAAGCAGATCACCATCGCGATGGAGAACCTGCGCAGCGCCGAGAACACCTTTCAGCACACCCAGGGCATGTTCCGCAAGGGCTATGTCAGCCCCCTCCAGCTCGAAACGCAGCAGTTCTCGGTCGAGCGGGCCAAGCTCGACCTGGACACGGCGAAGACCGCCAAGGAGGTGCTCGAGAAGTTCACGAAGGTCAAGACCGTCGAAGACCTGGAAAGCAAGCTCGCCACCGCCGAGGCGAAAAAGAACTCCGAAAAAGCCGCCTTCGAGCTGGAGGAATCGCGCCTGAAGCGGCTGCAAGGCTTCTTGGAGAAGACCGTGATCAAGGCCCCGGGGCCGGGAATGGTCGTCTATGCGAACGACCCGATGCGGGGTCGCATGGGAAGCCAGACGCCGCAGATCGAAGAAGGGGCCATGGTCCGCGAGCAGCAGACCATCTTCCGCCTGCCCGACTTGTCGCAGATGCAGGTCAAGGTCACGGTTCACGAGTCGAAGGTTGATCGCATCCGGCCGGGAATGCGGGCGCGGATCCGCATCCAAGCCCAGGAGTTCCAGGGAACCGTGGTCAACGTGGCCAACCAGCCCGAGCCCTCGAGTTGGTTCTCGTCGCAGGTCAAGGAGTACGCCACGTTCGTCAAGATCGACGGCGAGGCGAAGGACCTCCGCCCCGGCATGACGGCCGAAGTCGAGATCCTCGTGGCCCACCTCAAGAACGTGCTCAGCGTGCCGGTGGCCGCCGTGGTCGAGCAGCGGGGCAAGTTCTTTTGCTGGGTGCGCCAGGGCGGCAAGGTCGAACGACGCCCCCTGGTTCTCGGCATGAGCAACGACAAGTTCATCGAGGTCAAGGACGGCCTGGCCGCGGGCGACGAGGTGGTGCTCAACCCCCGGGCCGTCATCGCCGAGGCCCGCACCGAAGAGCCGGAGGCCGAATCGGTCGATGTCGGCAAGAAGTTCGGCGCCGCGCCCGCGGGTAAGCTGCCCGCTGCCGACGAAGGCCGCGGCAAGTCGGCGGCCGGCCCGACGGGTGACCGCGTCCGCCAAGGGCCCGGCGGCCAAAACGCGGGTCCCGGCGCGGCGGGAACCGGCTTCGGGCCTCCTGGCGGACCTCCCGGCGGGCCGGCTGGCAAGGGCGCCGGCGCCGGACCCGGCGGCAAGATGCGCAACCTGATGGAGTTCGACAAGGACGGCGACGGCAAGGTCAGCAAGGCCGAAGTGCCCGAACGCATGCAGGGCTTCTTCGACCTGATCGACACGAACAAGGACGGCTTTCTCGATAAGGCCGAGATCGCGGCCATGCCCAGACCGCCGCGCGGTGCGCCGGGCGGCGGATCTCCGGGCATGGGACCGCCCGGCGCTGGCGGGGGACCGCCAGGCATGGGACCGCCCAGGACTGGCGATCGGCCGCCAGCCGGGCGGTCCCATGCCCGGAGATCCGCCGGCGGCCCCGGTCGGTAACGGTGCCGCGATGGGCCGTTGCCTCGTCTGTCCAACTTATTGTTTTGCAGGCCCGAAGAGATCCTCGGTACGGATCACGCATGGTCAAACGCTTGCTCAAGCAACTCCGCCTCGGCCTGAACAGCCTCTTGTTGCACAAGCTCCGTTCGGGACTCGCCGTGCTGGGGATCCTCATCGGCGTGACCGCGGTGATCTGG
>JANLFZ010000015.1:15661-25369 GCA_024653385.1 Thermoguttaceae bacterium
CTGGTGGCCATGGGCGAGGGAGTCAGCTATCAGGCCCAACAGCAGATCAAGGACCTCGGGGCGACGAACATCATCGTGCGCAGCGTCAAGCCGCCCGAGGATTCGTCGCGCACCGCGGGCGGGTTCTTCATTCCCTATGGCCTCTTGCGCGAGGATTACACCCGCATCCTGGCCAACGTGCCCACGATCCGCAATGCGGTCCCCATGCGCGAGATCCGCAAGGAAGTCCGCAACGAGGACCGCGCGGTCGATGCGAAGCTGGTCGGTTGCACGCCGGATTACCTGGATTTGAACCGGCTTCGGATCGCGCGAGGACGGTTTCTCGAGGACCGCGACCTGACCGAGGTGGCCAACGTGGCGGTCCTGGCGGCGCACACGGCCGAACAGCTCTTCCGCCACGAAGATCCGATCGGCCGCAGCGTGCAGATCGGCACTGACTTCTACGTGGTGGTCGGATTGACCGAGCCGCGCGGGGCATCGGCGGCCATCGGCGGCAGCCTCGAAGCCCGCGACTACGACCTCGACGTCTACATCCCGCTCGACACCCTCCGCTGGCGCATTGGCGACATGGTGATGACCGCGAGGGCGGGTAGCCGCGAGGGCGAAATCGTCGAGCTGAGCCAGATCACGCTGACCGTCGGCGACCTGGACGAAGTCGACGAGGCGGCCGCGATCATCCAATCGCTCTTGGAGAAGTACCACAAGGTGCGCGATTACGCGATCGTCGTGCCCAAGGAACTCCTGCGCCAGGCCGAAATGCTCCGCATGTTGTTCAACGTGTTGTTGGTGCTCATCGCGGGGATCTCGCTGTTGGTCGGTGGCATCGGCATCATGAACATCATGCTGGCCACGGTGACCGAACGCACCCGGGAAATCGGCATTCGCCGGGCGCTCGGCGCGACCCAGGGCGACATTATCCGGCAGTTCCTGACCGAGACCGTGGTCCTGTCGAGCACCGGGGGACTCTTGGGCGTGATATTCGGCTTTCTCTGCATTCCGGCCGTGCCCATGATCCGCCGCCTCTTGAACGCCTTCTTCCCCCATGTGGTCGCCAGCCTGCCGCCGAACCTCCAGAAGCTCGAGCCGCGGATCGCCCTGTGGTCGATCGTGGCCGCGTTCTGCATTTCCGTGGCGGTGGGGATGCTGTTCGGGCTGTATCCGGCGCGGCGTGCCGCCCAGATGGACCCCATCGAGGCCCTCCGCCATGAGTGACACTACGGTTGCCTCGCCCGTCCGCCGCGTCGTCGCCCGCATCGTCGATCTGCGCAAGGACTACGTGCTCGGAAAGAACGTCGTGCACGCCCTGCGCGGCGTTTCGCTCGAGTTCCGACAAGGCGACTTCGTCGCGATCATGGGGGCATCGGGCTCGGGCAAGAGCACGCTGTTGAACCTGCTGGGATGCCTCGACAAGCCGACTTCCGGCCGGTACATCCTGGCCGGGCAAGACGTCTCGCAGCTCGACGACTACGCCCTGTCGAAGATCCGTTCCCGCTACCTGGGATTCATCTTCCAGTCGTACAACCTGATTCCGCAACTCTCGGTCGTCGAGAACATTCAGATTCCGCTCCAGTACCAAGGCGACGACTCGCCCGCCGCACTCCAGCGGTGTGTGCGGCTGGCGAAGCTCGTCGGGCTGGGCGATCGGCTCGACCACCGGCCCACCGAACTTTCCGGCGGGCAGCAGCAACGCGTGGCCATTGCCCGGTCGCTGGTCAACAATCCCCATGTCATTCTCGCCGACGAGCCGACGGGCAACCTCGACAGCGCCACCGGCGAGGAGATCATGGGGCTGTTGGATGCACTGAACCGGGCCGGCCGGACGATCATCATGGTCACGCACGAGGCCGACATCGCTGCCCACGCCCATCGCGTGGTGCGCTTGCGCGACGGCCGCATCGAGCACGACGGAACGCCCTGAGGGCCTGCCGCGCGGCGGCGTCTCCGTCATGTCCCGACCGCGGGGGCCCCGGCGCGTCCCCTACACTCCGCGCATTCCCCCCAACCTCTACCTCGAACGCCGGCGACTCTGCTATACTGGAGAGATTGCTTTGTCGATCGAGGCCGCAATGACGAAGATCACGCTCCAGCATATCGCCGAGGCGGGGGTGGTGGGGGCCGGCGGGGCCGGGTTTCCCACCCACGTCAAACTGGCCGCCAAGGCCGACACCGTGCTCCTCAACGCCGCCGAGTGCGAACCGCTGCTCCACAAGGACAAGGAAGTGCTTCGCGCGCGTGCCGATGCCGTGCTCGAAGGCATGGCGGCGGCCATGAACCTCGTCGGAGCCACGCGAGGCCTCGTCGGCATCAAGGGGAAGTACGAAGAGGTGATCGACCTGTTGCGTCCGAAGCTGGCCAACGGCATGGAGATCGTCCCCCTGCGCGACGCCTACCCCGCCGGCGACGAGTTCATCCTGGTGTACGACTGCCTGGGCCGCGTGGTGCCGCCGGGCAAGATTCCCTTGGCGGTGGGGGCCGTCGTGATGAACGTCGAGACGGCGCTCAACGTCGCCCGGTCCGCCGGCCAACCCGTCACCGAGAAGTACCTGACCATTGCCGGCGATGTGGCCCGGCCCGTCACCCTCCGCGTGCCGGTCGGCGTGACGCTTGCCCAATGCGTGGCGGCCGCGGGCGGGCCGACCATTCCCGACGCGAACTACGTCGTCGGGGGCGTGATGATGGGCCGCCTCGAAGACCGGCACGACGCCCTGGTCGACAAGACCACCGGCGGGGTGATCGTGCTGCCGGACGACCACGTCGTCGTCCGCCGCCGTCGCCAGGACTGGCGCCAGATCGTGCGCATCGGCCGCAGCGCGTGCGACCAGTGCAGCTTCTGCACCGAACTTTGCCCCCGGTGGTTGCTGGGGCACCCGATCGAGCCCCATCGCGCCATGCGCAGCCTCGAGTTCAACCTGGTGGGCGAGGCGAACACGATCGGCACCCAGTTCTGCTGCGAGTGCAATCTGTGCAGCCTGTACTCGTGTCCGGAGGACCTCGATCCGAAGAACGTCTGCACGCAGAACAAGCGCCGCCTGGCGGCCGAAAAGAAGCGATGGGAGAATCCCCCGTTCCATCCGGAACGGCCCAAGGCGCACCTCGAGAACCGCAAGGCCCCCATGAAGCGACTGTTCCACAAGCTCGGGCTCGACCGGTTCCGCAACGAGGGGCCCTTGGAAGACCGGCTCTTGGAGACGGCCAAAGTCGGCATTCCGCTGAAGCAACACCTGGGCGCCGCGTGCGAACCGGTGGTCCGGCCGGGCGATCGGGTGGCCAAAGGCCAGGCCGTCGGCCGTCCGCCCGTCGTCGACGGCAAGCCCGCCTTGGGCGCCCCGGTCCACGCCTCGATCGACGGCATCGTCACCCAAATTGCCGACGGCGTGGTGTGGATCGAGAAATCGTAGGGTTCTAGTTCTGGAAGAAGCCATGCCCCCCAAATCCATCGGCGCCATCGAACTGTCCAGCATCGGCATCGGTTATCGGATCGAAGACGACATGCTCAAGTCGGCTTCGGTCGACCTGTTGCTGGCGCGGACCATTTGCTCGGGCAAGTACCTCATCGTGGTTGGGGGCCCGGTGAGCAACGTCGAGACCGCCGTGCGCACGGGCCTTGCGTCGGCGGGCGAGGCGATCATCGACCACCTGGTGATCCCCAACGTCCACGAGTCGGTGTTCCCCGCGCTGGGGCAGTCGGTGACGCTCGATGGCGACCACCAAGGAGCGCTCGGCATCCTCGAATCGTTCAGCGGGGTGAGCGTGCTGGCCGCGGCCGACGCGGCGGCCAAGGCCGCCCGCGTCACGCTGTTCCGCATCCACGTCGCGATGGCCTTGGGCGGCAAGGGACTGTGCCTGATGACCGGCACGGTGGCCGACGTGCGGGCCGGAGTCCAGGCCGGCGCCGAGGTGGTGCGCCAGCGCGGGCTGTTGGTCTCGGAGATCGTCATCCCCCGCCCGTCGAAGGAACTCTTCGGCGATTACCTCTGATCGCCGGCAACGCACGGAGGAGGCCCCTTGTCGCTTGCGATCCGCTGCGCCGGTCTCACGAAGACCTACGACGGCAAGCCGCCGGTCGAGGCCGTGCGCGGCATCGACCTCGAGGTGGCCGAGGGCGAGTGTTTCGGCGTTCTCGGGCCGAACGGGGCTGGCAAGACCACGACGATCGAAATCCTCGAGGGGCTTCTCGAACCCACCGCCGGCGAGGTCGAAGTGCTCTCGCTCCGGTGGCGCGACCGGCCCGACGCGATCCGCCAGAGGATCGGCATCTCGCTTCAGGAAACGCGGTTCTCCGAGAAGCTCACGGTGCGCGAGACCTTGACGCTGTTCCGCAGCTTCTACCGCCGCGGCCTGGAGCCCGACGAAGCCATCGCCCGCGTCTCGCTCGAGGAAAAGGCCGACGCGTGGATCAAGAAGCTCTCCGGCGGACAGAAGCAGCGCCTGGCCGTGGCCGCGGCCCTGGTGGGCGACCCCGATCTGTTGTTCCTCGATGAGCCGACGACCGGCCTGGACCCCCACTCGCGACGGCAGCTCTGGGAGATCCTCAGCGAGTGCCGCCGCCAGGGCCGCACCACCGTGCTGACGACGCACTACATGGACGAGGCGGAACGCCTGTGCGACCGGGTGGCCATTATCGACCACGGGCGGATCATCGCCGAGGGCCCTCCCCGCGAGCTAATCGCCCGCCTCGGCGGCCGGCACGTGGTCGAGTTCTCGCTCCAATCGCCCGAGGCCGCCGACCTGCCCGCTCACGCCTGGCAAGCCCTGCCCGGGGTGACCGGCTGCCGGTTCGAGAACGGAACGATTCGGCTTTCGGTCGCGGAGCCGCACGTCGTGCTGCCCGCCCTGCTGGCTTGGCTCGCCGAGCGGGGCTGGAAGCTGGCCAGCCTCGTCACGCGGCATGCCAGCCTCGACGACGTGTTCGTGGCCTTGACCGGCCGCCAGTTCGAACCCAAGGAGGAGACCGAGCCATGAGCAATCCCTCGGTTCGGCCCTCGCGAGGGTACCATCCGCTGGCGGGCCTGGTCGCCGCGCGGCTGCGGGAGTTCCTCCGCGAGCCCGAGGCCATCTTCTGGGTCTACGTCTTCCCGCTGCTTTTGATGGTGGCGCTGGGCGTGGCGTTTCGCAACCGTCCGGTCGAGGTCTTCCGCGTCGTGGTCTGCGCCGGGCCGCAGGCGGAAAGCGTCCAAAGGGTGCTCGACGCCGATGCGCGGTTCCGGGCGAGTGTGCGCGGCGAGGACGAAGGCCGCCTGGCCTTGCGCACCGGCCGCGCCGACCTCGTCGTGGCGGCCCCCGCCGATTTGAAGCCAAGGTACGAATACCTCTTCGATCCGACACGGACCGAAAGCGTGCTGGCCCGCAACACCGCCGACGACGTGCTTCAGCGGGCCGCCGGCCGGCGCGACGCCGCCTCGGTCGACGACCGGCCGGTCAACGAGCCCGGCGGCCGGTACATCGACTTCCTCGTCCCCGGACTCTTGGGCATGGGCCTGATGGGCGGCGGCCTCTGGGGCGTGGGCTACGCCATCGTCGATATGCGCATTCGCAAACTGCTCAAACGCTATGTGGCCACCCCCATGCCACGCAGCTACTTCCTCGCCTCGGTCATCCTCAGCCGGCTCGTCTTTACCATCCCCGAGGCCGTCCTCGTGCTGGCCTGCGCGAGGATCTTCTTCGGCGTGACCAACCATGGCAGCTACCTCGCCGTGCTGTTGTTGATCGTCCTCGGTTCGTTCACCTTCGCCGGCATCGGCCTGTTGGTCGCCAGCCGGGCGCGAACCATCGAGGCGGTCTCGGGGCTGATGAACGCGGTGATGCTGCCGATGTACATCGGCTCGGGCATCTTCTTCTCGACCGAGCGATTCCCCGAGGCGATCCAGCCGGCCCTGGTGCTCTTGCCCCTGACGCCGCTGTTGAGCGCCATGCGCAGCGTGATGCTCGAAGGAATGGGTCTGGCGTCGCTCGTGCCCGAACTGGCCATGCTCGCCGCCTGGGCCGTGGTCACGTTCGCCCTGGCCTTGCGATGGTTCCGCTGGACGTGACCCGGACCCGCCTTCGACCGGGTGGCACGGCCAGAGCGCGGCGATGGCCGTGGTCCGGGCGTCGCCCGAGGCAACGCCGTTGCCTTGCATTCGGGGCGTGCCGCCCGATCCTGCGTCTGCCTTGGCCTTGATTTCGATAGCGCGGTATGATTCGAGTCCGAGGGAACTCAAGGAGCGGCCATGTCGCGTTATCCGAGCATCTTTCGTGTTCGACAAAAGTTCGATTTTCCCCAGATCGACGACGTGCCGGGCGAGGTGCGGCGGCAACTCGAGCGGTTGGAGCTTCATCGCCGCGTGTCGCCGGGCCAGAGCGTGGCGATCACGGGCGGCAGCCGGGGGATCGCCCAGATCGCCGTGATTCTTCGCGCGGTGGTCGAACACCTCCGGGCCTTGGGGGCGAGCCCGTTCATCGTGCCGGCCATGGGAAGCCACGGGGGTGGCACGGCCCAAGGGCAACGCGAGGTGCTCGAATCCTACGGCATTACCGAGGCGTCGGTGGGCTGCCCGATCCGTGCCGGCATGGAGACCGTGGTCGTCTGCCGGACGGCCGAGGGGTTCCCGGTCCACTTCGACCGGTACGCCTACGAGGCCGACCATGTCGTGGTGGTCAACCGGGTGAAACCGCACACGCGGTTCGTGGGCGACATCGAGAGCGGCTTGATGAAGATGCTGCTGATCGGGCTGGGCAAGTGCGCGGGGGCCACGGTGTACCATCGGGCCATCCAGGACTACAGCTTCGGCCAGATCATCCGGAGCGTGGCTGAGGAGGTGATCGCGCGGTGCCGCATCCTGGCCGGGTTGGCGATCGTCGAGAACGCCCACGACCAGACCGCCCGGATCGAAGCCGTGCGCCCCGAGGAGTTCGAGTCGCGCGAGAGGCACCTCTTGGCGCTGGCCCGCCAGTGGATGGCTCGGCTGCCGTTCGACCGCGTTGACCTGCTCTTGATCGACCGCATCGGCAAGAACATCAGCGGGACCGGCCTGGACACAAACGTGGTGGGCCGGAAGTTCGACGACCACAAGGCGATCGACGGCGAATTGCCCAAGGTCAAGCTGATTGCCGTGCGAGGGCTCACGCCCGAGACCCACGGCAATGCCGTGGGGCTGGGAATCGCCGAGTTTTGCCGGAGCCGGGTCATTCGCCAGACCGACGTGGCGGCGATGCGGCTCAACGCAATTGTGGCGGGCCATATCTCGGCGGCCATGCTGCCGTTGGACTACGAGACCGACGCCGAGATTCTCGACATGGCGCTCGGGTCGATCGGCCTGGCCGAGCCGCCCGACGCCCGGCTCCTATGGATTCGCGACACGCTCGACCTGGCCGAGGTCGAGTGCTCGACGGCCTACTGGGACGAGGCGCGACGCCGTGACGACCTGGAGATCCTGACCGAGCCGCGCCCGCTGCCGTTGGATGCCCAGGGAAACCTGCCGGATCGGTGCTGAATGAGATTGCATGATTCCGGGAGGTCGCCCGGACGGCGTGCCCCTGCTTGACCGCTGCCGGCACCGGCTTTTTCTCAGATCCGACAATGCCTGCCCGGCAGCGGTGAAGCAGTAGCACGCTGCCAAGACGGTGGAAGTCGATTTAGGGCCGTTGAGGCCAGCCGGCCTCCATCCAGTCGCACACGTAGATCGCCAGTCCTACCAGGGCGCTGACGACCACCAGGGCCACCAGCGTCGAGACGACAAGACAACCGCAGCCGCTTCGTGGCGTCTCGCCCAGGGGTTGATAAAGGCCTGGAATGGACATGGCATCTTCCGTCGTCCTTCACTCCCGGCGCTGAAGCACCTCGAGCAGGTTCTGCTCGTAGGGGGTCGATTCGAGTTTACCCGAAACCGCCAGGAGGAGACCGTAGACAAACCCTAGGAAGAACCCGACCAAGTGAGCAATATATCCCACGTGGCTCTCGGGGTCCAGCCAAAGCATTAAGAGGTCCAGTCCCACGTAAAGCAGGATCATGACCCAACTGGAAACCTCGAACGATTCAAGCCACATGGGTACCCACAACGGGACCACGACCGAGACGTTGTTTCGCGGAAAGAAAACCAAGAAGCCGCCGACGACGGTCATGATCGCGCCGCTGGCGCCAATGCAAGGCAGTCCGGGGAGCGTGGTATAGACCGCGAACGATCCGAGCATCCCTCCCGCCAGGTACAGCGCGACGAACCGCGCGTGGCCCAGTTTGTAGTTCAGCGCGTTCCCGAAGACCCACAAGAAGACCACATTGCCGGCCAGGTGCAAGAGATCGGCGTGGAGGAACGTGCAGGTGACCGCAATGATCGGATACTGCCACCAGGACGGTCGGAACCTGGCACGTCCGAATTGCCGGGCGTTGGCGATGGCGATCTGTTGAGAATCCGGGGCACCGGGCCGGCCGTCGGGCGCCCGCCACTGCGGCGCGGGACGATCGAGGCCGGCAAGAAGGTCCGCGATCCGTTCGTCGCACCAGCCGGCCACCGAAGCACAGAGGATGAGTCCGATCAGGACCCAATTGGCGACCGGCAGGCGGGTCATCGGCACATCGACATTCAGGGGCAAGCACATCGGAGCCTCCCCAGCAAGAGTCGTGCACGAGGACGCACCCGCCATCCTATCCCGGGTCGCAGGGGATGAACAGGCGGGGTCCTTGGCGTCTTGGCGACGGGCCGTCGTCGGCGCTTGCGGCGGGCAGCGTGCCGGCTACAATCAGGGGCATTGCCCTACCGGCGCCCGGCGGCGCCGTTCGATTCGAAGGCCACACGATCTCCAGGAGCGACCCCATGAGCAATTCCCGCAAGCCGTCCGTTTTCCGACCCAACCCGCTGGAGTCTGCGGCCGCGGCGGGCTCGGCCTTGGCCGGGCTGAGTCTCGCGCGCGGCGTCCATGCCGCGGGCAGCGACGTGGTGAAGATCGCCCTGATCGGCTGCGGCGGGCGCGGCACGGGAGCGGCCGTGAACGCCCTATCGACCAAGGCGAACGTGCGCCTGGTGGCGATGCACGATGCGTTCCGCGACCGCCTCGACAACAGCCTGCGCGCGATCGCGAAGCAGTGTCCCGGCCGCGTCGATGTGCCGGAAGAACGGAGGTTCACGGGCCTCGACGGGTATCTGAAGGCCATCGAGGCGGGGGTCGACATGGTGCTCTTGTGCGGCCCGCCCGGCTTCCGGCCCGCCCAGTTCGAGGCCGCCGTGAAGGCCGGCAAGCACGTCTTCATGGAAAAACCGGTGGCTACCGACGCGCCGGGCATCCGGCGCATCCAGGCCGCCAACGCCGAGGCCAAGCGCAAGGGTCTGGCCGTGGCCGTGGGCCATCACCTCCGCCACGAGGTCAAGCACAAGGAGATCATCCGGCGGATCCACGAGGGGGCGATCGGCCAGCTCCAGTTCCTGCGCATCTACTTCAACTCGAGCGGCGTGTGGGTCTACCAGCGCAGGCCCGACGAGACCGAGATGCAGTACCAGGTGCGCAACTGGTACTACTTCACTTGGCTCGGCGGCGACCACATCGTCGAGCAGCACGTGCACGATATCGACGTGGCGAACTGGATCATGCGAGGCCATCCGGTCTCGGCCAACGGCATGGGCGGGCGCCAGGTCCGCATCGGCAAGCAGTATGGCGAGATCTTCGACCACCACGCGGTCGAGTTCGAGTACGCCGATGGCACGCGGTGCTTCAGCGTGTGCCGCCACATCCCCGGTT
>JANLFZ010000169.1:0-2321 GCA_024653385.1 Thermoguttaceae bacterium
TGGGTGCCAACGCGATTCTGGGCGTCTCGATGGCCGTTGCCCGCGCCGCCGCCATGGCCGCCGGACTACCCCTGTACGCCTACTTGGGCGGAACCGGAGCGGTGCGCCTGCCCGTGCCGATGATGAACATCCTCAACGGCGGCAAGCACGCCGACAACAGCGTGGACTTCCAGGAGTTCATGGTCATGCCCATCGGCGCCCCGAACTTCGCCGAGGCGCTGCGCTATGGGGCCGAGACCTTCCATGCCCTCAAGAAGATCCTGCACGACCGCAAGTACGCGACCAGCGTGGGCGACGAAGGCGGTTTTGCCCCCAACCTGAAGAGCAACGACGAAGCCTGCGAGGTGATCATCCAGGCGATCGAGGCCGCCGGCTACAAGCCCGGCAAGGACATCGCCATCGCCCTCGACCCGGCCGCCAGTTCGTTCTACGAAAACGGCGTCTACCATCTGGCCAAGTCGGGCCAGGGCAAGAAGACCAGCGCCGAGATGACCAAACTCTATGATGCCTGGATCAGCAAATACCACGTGGTTTCCATCGAGGACGGCTTGGCCGAGAACGACTGGGAAGGCTTCCGCCAGCACACCGAGGTCCTGGGCTCCAGAATCCAAATCGTCGGCGACGACATCTACGTGACCAACACGAAGTTCATCGCCCGCGGAATCCAGGAAAAATCGACCAACGCCGTGCTGATCAAGCTCAACCAGATCGGCTCGGTCACCGAGACGATCGAGGCGATTCAGATGTGCCGCAAGGCCGGTTGGGGCTACGTGGTGTCGCACCGGTCGGGCGAGACGGAGGATGACTTCCTGGCCGACTTCGCCGTGGCCATGGGCGGGGGCCAGATCAAGACCGGCTCGGCCTGCCGCAGCGAACGCATCGCCAAGTACAACCGGTTGCTGGAAATCGAAGCCGAACTGGGCAAGGCCGCGGTCTTCGGCCGGTAAGGGCCGCTGCAACAACAGCCCTTACCGTCGAGCCGCGTCCGCCGATTCGACCAGCGGCCGGAGCAGCTCGAAGGTCCGCGTGGTCGCCCCGAGCTGGCTGGCCACGAGGGCCTTGGCTCGCCGGCCCAACTCGGCGGCGAAACTCGGGTCCTCGAGGCACCGGCGCACGAAGGCGGTCAATTCGGCCGCGTCGTTGACCACGACCGCCGCCCGGCGGTCGAGCATGGCGGCAACAATGTCGCGGAAGTTCCTGGTGTTCGGTCCGAACGAAACCGCCGCGCCGTAGGCCGCCGGCTCGATCATGTTCTGGCCGCCCCGCGGTCCGAGGCTTCCGCCCACGAACGCGATCTGGGCCGTTCCCCACCAGGCCCCCAACTCGCCGACCGTATCGACCAAGAGCACCCGGGCCTGCGGATCCGGTCCCTCGGTTTCGAGTCGGCTACGGCGTTGCCACGCCAGGCCCGACTGGTCGAGCAGCCTGCCGACGGCCGCAAATCGGTCGGGGTGGCGGGGAACGAGGATCAGTCGCAGGCGTGGCCAGGCGGGCCGGAGCTGCCGGAACGCTTCGAGGGCGGCTGCCTCTTCGGGCTCTTGGGTGCTGCCGGCCAGAAACACGATGTCGTCCGGCCCGATGCCCGCCAGACCGCGGAGCCGCTGCGTGGCCGGGTTGGCGCGATCGGTTTGGGCCCCGTCGTACTTCATGGATCCCGTGACGTGGACGGCCTCGGGCCTGGCCCCCAGTTGCCGGAACCGCTCGGCGTAGGTTTCGTCTTGCGCGGCAATGAGGTCGATGTGGCGCAGCACCCAGGCCGCCAGAGGCCGAATGCGACGATAGCCGCGAAAACTGCGCTCGCTCAACCGCCCGTTGACGACCGCCACCTGTGCCCCCGACTCCTTGGCCGCACGCACCAGATTGGGCCAGAGTTCCAGCTCGGCCAGCACGAGCACGTTGGGTCGCACGCGCCGCACGGCCGCTCGAACCGCCCACGAGAAGTCCAGCGGGCAGTAGAATACCCGCAGACCTGGGTACTTCTTCGTGGCCAGGGCCATGCCGGTCATGGTCGTGGTCGAGACGGCGCATTCCCACTCGGGGCACCGCCGGGCGATCTCGTCGAGCAAGGTCGCCAGGAGGTTGACCTCGCCGACGCTGACCGCGTGGAACCAAACGCACGGCACGACCGACCGGCGCCGCGGCACGCGACCGAGCAGTTTCGCGCCAAGGCCCTCGCGGTACTTGCCCTTGCGAAAGGACTGCCAAACCAGCCAAGGCAAGGCCGCGACCAAGAGCACGAGGTACGCGAGATTCAGAAGGTAGGGCAACACCAGATCCAAGAGGTAGGGCACTCAGCCATCCTTTACCCGAGGTCAGAAACG
>JANLFZ010000169.1:2331-4925 GCA_024653385.1 Thermoguttaceae bacterium
CGCCAGATCGTCTCGACGGGCACGCACGCCTGAAGGGGGCAGTCCCGTTTTCGCGCTCCTTCGCCGCGAAAATGGCGACGGTCCCCGTGAACGGTCACGGGCGTTCGTCGGGGAACTGCTTCCAATAGAGTTCCTTGAACGGGTTCACCGGGGGGCCCACGGCGTCTTCGTTTTCCAGGCACGGGAGGATTTCTTCCCACCATCGGTCGTAGGCGGCTTCGAGCGCCTTGACCACCTCGGGTTTCTTCGCCGCGAGGTCGACCTTCTCGCCCGGGTCCGTCTGGATGTCGTACAATTCCCATCGCTTCTGGCCACTGCGTTGTGCCGATACGAGCCGGTATCGGGCGTTGCGCACGCTGCACTGGGCATACTTCGAGTCGGCCGCCTTGCCCTTGGGCCATCGCCCCAGGTGGGTGAACAGAACGCGGTCGGGCCAGTCGGCATTCGGGTCTTTCAGCAACGGCACGAGGCTGCGGCCGTCGAGTCGGGCCGCCAGGTCGGGCGCGATCTTCGCCCCGGCCAGTTCGGCCAAGGTGGGGAACAAATCGACATGGGCGGTCAGCCGGTTGACGTCGCCGGGACGCAGCACGCCCGGCCAACGCCAAAACGCGGGGACGCGCACACCGCCTTCATACGGGGTGCCTTTCTGGCCCCGCATGCCCGCGTTGAAGACCTTCACCCCGGCCGTTCCGCCGTTGTCGGTCATGAAGATGACCAGGGTTTGGCGTTCGAGGCCCCACTGTTGGAGCTTGGCCAAGAGCCTGCCCATGTTGTCGTCGATATTGGCGATCATGCCGAAGAACGTCGCGACGTCTCGGCTCACCTTGCCTTCGTAAGGCTTGCGGTACTCGTCGGGGCAGATGAGCGGGGCGTGGGGGGCATTGGGCGTGATGTAGGCGAAGAATGGGTTCGTGCCGCGACGCTTCTCGTCGATCCATCGCAGGGCCTGCGCGAAGAACACATCGGTGCAGTACCCCTTGGTTTTCACAAAGCGCCCGTTGTGGAGAATCGCCGGGTTGAAGTACCCGTTGCCCGGGGCGTCGCCGCAACTGCCCGGGTAGGTCTGCCCGATCCCACCCGCCCCGTGGATGAACATCTCGTCGAATCCCCGTTTGTCGGGCCATCGATCGGGTTCGTCGCCCAGGTGCCACTTGCCGAAGATGCCCGTGGTGTACCCGGCCGATTTGAGCACTTGGGCCACGGTGGTGGCCTTGGGGCTCATGCGTTCGCGTTCCATGATCGTGTGCGTCACCCCCGACTTGAACTCGTGCCGGCCGGTCATCAGGGAGCACCGCGTGGGAGCGCACGTGGGGCTGACGTGAAAATCGACGAAACGCACGCTCTCGTCGTGCATCCGGTCGAGGTGCGGGGTGCGGAGCACCGGATTGCCGTGGCACGACAGGTCGCCGTAACCCTGGTCGTCGGTCATCACCAGGACGATATTCGGCCGACGTCCGGCGAGGTCCTGGGCAAGACAAGGCGAGATCATCGTCGCGACCGCGGCCCATAGCGACGCGATCCTGCAAGAGCGAGTTAACAGCGACACGACAATTCCCTCCCGATCGTGGTCTCCGATGCTCAATCCCATACCCTCGCACTCAAAGGGCCTGAGAAGAGAATAAGCCTCCTACGCCGTGCCGGCAAGCTGCCGCCAGAACTGGCAAAGCGGCCGCAAGTCGGTCGCCGGCAGCGTGCCCGGGGCATACGCCGCGCGGCAGTACAGGCCGGCCAGCATCCGGGCGCCGGTCGCCAGGCCCGACTCGCACTGGCCCACCTGGCGAGCAAACTCGTGGGGCGTTTGTTCGGGCGACCGGGCACAACCGCGCTCGCGCGCCCAAGCCTCTAGCGCCTCGAAACTGTACCGTACCAACTCGTCGGGCGAAAGCCGTTCGGCCGCCCCGGTGGCAAAGGGGTCCGCGTAATCGGCGAAAACCTTGGCCCGAGGGACCGCAGCCGTAGCCGGTTGCTCGGTAGCGGAACCGGCTGATCGCGGTTTGCCGCCGAAAAGGCGATTCCAGAAACGTCGCAGTTCCTCGAGAATCCGGCGCATCTCCTCGACGAGCTGCCGCCGGTGGCGAAGCAGCCACACGATCACCGCCAAGGCGATCGCACCGTAGAAGACCCATCGGAGGGCGCCGGCAATCCACGCCCACGCCTCGGCCAGGAACGACCGCCGGCTGGAGGGCGACTCGGGCGGAGGGGGAGGCGGCGGAGAACCTTGTGCCGCGGTCTTCGATTTCGCGTCGACGCGGTTGGCCTTCTTCGCTTCGGAGTTCGGCGAAGGCTTCTTCGGACGACCCTCCTTGGTCGCGGTGACCGACGACGCCGGGGGTTTCTTACCCTCGGTGTCGGAACGGCCGGAGGATTCCTGCGATTCGCCCTGGTTCTGGTCACCCTGGTTAGCCGGTTTGCCCTTTTCGCCCTGGCTGTCTTGGCCTCCGGGGTGTTTCGCTGAAGAGGGGTCCTTCGATTCCTTCGCCGGCTCGGTCTTCTCTCGGTCCGGATCGACCTGGGTGACTTTTTCCCTGTCTTTGCGCTGGTCATCGGTCCCTTCGCTTCCCGTCGCGTGCCGCGAGGCTTTGCGTTCGGGCGAG
>JANLFZ010000169.1:4935-7307 GCA_024653385.1 Thermoguttaceae bacterium
GTATCGCGTGACGAGATCGTCCCACGAGTACTCGGGGTTGGGTCGCGGCAAGAGCAAGGCGAACAGCAGGATCGCGCCGATCAGTGCGGCCCCGAGGGCGATCCACATGCCGGCCATTGCCACGGGCATCGGCAGCCGGCGTTGGCGAAGGTAGCGTCGCAGGCCGAGAAAACTGGTCGTCAGAAGCAGGCCCAAGCCGCTGGCCACGTAGGCTGCCAAGAGCTTGAAGACGTATCGCCGCTGCTCCAGCGCCCCGGCAGGGATCAGGGTCTGCCCCAGGCCGAAGACCGGCAGGGCCGCCAGCGAGAAGTACACGATCCAGACACCCGGGGCATGGGGTTTGGCCGACGCGCCGCCAGATCGTACCCACCGGGGCCTCGACTTGCCGTCGCGCGACGCAGCTTGCTCGGGCTTCTCCGAGTGGCGATCGGTGGGCTCGTCCACGCTGGCCGTCGTGGCGCCATCGGGTTCGTGACCCGACGCGTCGCGCTCTAGTCCGGCGACCTGAAGCAATCCCTGACCCGACGAGTCCTGGGTCTCGTCGATCAAGGTGCAGTCCCAGACGAGTTGGTGGGCCGCCCACCAGACCAGCCCCAAGAGGCCGAGGTTTACCACCAGGCCCATCGACCCCAGGCGCCCACCCTCGGCAACGACGAACTTGTGGATCGCCAGGGCGGTCAACAGCGCCAGCGGCATGGCGTACATGGTGGCCCGCTCGGTACCCAGTTCGATGGAGATGCGCCCGATGAGCACCGCCGCCACGACAAACAGCGCCAGCACGAACGTCAGCCGCCCCTCGTACTGGCCCTGGTAGAAGACCTCGACCAGAAAGAACACGAGGCTCCCGACCATCACCATGATGAGGGCTGGGCTGATGGCGATGACCAGATAATCGGCCAAGGTCTTGTCGAGTCGGCCGGACATGTCGCGAAGTCCGATCCGTCGCATGATTTGAGGACTTGCGCGCGGAGGGCGCGCCTCGCGGTGCTACGGCTCATTATCGTGTCAGCCCGTCGGCCGCGAAACCGGTGGGCCTCCCCATTGACTCGGCCTGGACACATCGTATAATCGCATGTGTATATCGTTTGAACATGGGATACCCCAGATGATCACGAAGACCGGCATACACGCACTTGCGGCCCTGGCCGAACTGGCCAAGCTTCCGCGCGGGTGCTACATGGGCGCTGCGGAATTGGCCGACCGAATTGACGCCCCAAGAAACTACCTCGGAAAGCTGTTGATGTCTCTATCTCAAGAGGGGATTCTCGAGTCGCAGAAGGGTAAAGGGGGCGGGTTTCGTCTGGCGCGAAGTCCCGAGGCAGTCTCGCTTTACGACGTCATCGAGACGATCGAACACCTCAGTCGGTGGAACGGCTGTTTCCTAGGGCGGCCGCGGTGTTCCGGGGAATCGCCGTGCGCGGTCCACCAGCGTTGGGGGCCCATCCGCGACGCTTATCTGGATTTTCTGCGCGACACCCGGATTTCGGACCTGGCGCCCCAAAGATCGTCGAGCCCGGCCGATGGCGACGGATCGGGCGAACCACTTGGCACACAATCGAAATCGACCCCCTCTACGGAGCTGTCTCCATGAAAGCAACTGAAATTCTTAGCGCCGAGCATCGAGTGATCGAGCAAGTGCTCGATTGCCTGGAACGAATGGCCGAACACGGCGAGCGGTCCGGCCGGATCGATGTCGAGTCGGCCGAGAAGGCGATCGACTTCTTCCGCAACTTTGCCGATCGTTGCCACCACGGCAAGGAAGAATCGCACCTGTTCCCGGCGATGGAAGCCAGAGGATTCCCTCGGGAGGGCGGTCCGACGGGGGTCATGCTTTACGAACACGAACTCGGCCGCGGCCGGGTGTCGGCCATGAGCGAGGCCGTCGCGGCGGCCCAGGCAGGTGATGCGGCAGCGGCTCGACGATTCGCCGAGCACGCCCGGGCCTACATCGCGCTATTGCGCGACCATATCGAGAAGGAAGACCACTGCCTGTTCACCATGGCCGACCAGGCGCTGGACGAAGCCGAGCAAAGCCGGTTGCTCGAGGCGTTCTCGCGGGTCGAGTCCGAGCACGTCGGGGCCGGTGTGCACGATCGTTATCTGCGGCTTGCCGACGAACTGGCCGCGCAATTCCAGGTACCGACACGGGAATCGTCGACTTCGGGGGGCCGTTGTTGCGGCCACTAGCCCCGGGGGCGATGGCGTTTTTCGACATTCCCCGCACGAGGAGCAATCCCATGGGAACCACAGCGCTTCGCAACGCGGCGGTGCTCAGTTTCTTCGTGAGCATCGCCATCCTGCTGGTTGGCGGCCATTTCGCCAAGGACAGGGTCCCGCCCATTCCCGACAAGGTGGCCGCCGGCGACCGCGTG
>JANLFZ010000169.1:7317-11857 GCA_024653385.1 Thermoguttaceae bacterium
GACCGACCGGCCATCGATCTTGCGTGGCCAGGACGTCTTTCAACGCTATGGCCTGATGGACCACGGCAGCGTTTGGGGGCACGGTTCGCTGCGCGGGATGGACTTCTCGGCCTACACGCTCCACTGCGTGGGCCATCTCGTCAGGCAATTCCATGCCTCGGGCGAGCGATTGCCGCCGGATGCCTACAAGGCCCTTCCGCCCAAACCCCGTAGGGAACTCGATGAACTGGATACCCGAGTCGCCAGGGAATTGCAGGTCAATCGCTACGATGGGAACACCGGGGTGCTCGAGCTTGTGGCCCCGCTGGCCTCGGCCTTCGAGCAGATGCGCAAGTTCTGGGACAAGGAGTTTGCCGAGGGCGATCCGCACTACGGTTTTCTCCCGAACACCGTCCCGACGGCCCAGGAACGGCAGGACATCGCCGACTTCTTCTTCTGGACCGCGTGGGCGGCGGTGACCCATCGGCCGGGACTCGACTACAGCTACACGAACAACTGGCCATCCGACCGCAGCGTGGGCAACTTCGCCTCGACCGAGTCGCTGGTGTGGAGCATCGCCTCGATCATCGCCTTGTTCGCGGTGCTGGGGATCGTTGTATACGTGGTGCATCGCTATGGGTTCTTCTACGGCGAGTCGAAGGCGGTGGAGGCCGGCTACGCACTGCTCAACTCGCCCGTGACGCCCAGCCAGCGGGCCAGCGCCAAGTTCTTCCTGGTTGCCGGCTTGCTCTTCATCGTGCAGATCTTCAACGGGGGCCTCTTGGCGCACTACACGGTCCACCCGGGGACGTTCTACGTCAAGTTCATCGGCGAGATGTACCCATACAGTTGGGCGAAGAGTTGGCACCTGCAACTGGCGATCCTCTGGATCGCCGTGTCGTGGATCGGCACGGCCGTGTATTTGGCCCCCCTGGTCGCCGGGCGCGAACCGCCCAAGCAGCGCTTGCTGGTAAACATCCTCTTCGTGGCCGCCGTGGCGGTCGCCGTCGGCAGCCTGGTCGGCGAGGTGCTGGGCATCAAGGGCCTGCTGTCGAACCTGGGCGAAAGCACCTGGTTCTGGCTCGGCCACCAAGGTTGGGAGTATCTCGAGTTGGGCCGGCTGTGGCAGATTCTGCTGTTTGGCGGGCTCGTCTTCTGGCTGGTCGTGGTGTACCGGGCGATGGCGCCGGCGCTTCGCCGCCAGGCCGCCGAGACCGAGGAGGCCTCGGACCGGAGAGCGCTCCTGCTGTTCTACGTGCTCAGCGCCATCTTCGTCGTCGCGTTCTTCGGATTCGGCCTGTTCTACGGCCGCGGCACCCACATCACCATCGCCGATTATTGGCGGTGGTTCGTCGTCCACATCTGGGTCGAGAGCATTTTCGAGTTCTTCGGGGTCGCCGTGATCTCGCTGTTTCTCGTGACGCTCGGGCTGGTCTCGGTCAAGTCGGCCCTGCGGGTCGCGTATCTGACGGCGATCTTGGTGTTCCTCAGCGGCATCCCGGGGACGGCCCACCACTACTTCTGGTTCGGCGGGCCGAGTTTCTGGCTGGCCATCGGAGGCGTGTTCAGCTCGCTGGAGCCGATCCCGCTGATCCTGCTGGTCGTCCGCGCGTGGATGGAGTACAAGTCGATCCGGGAAGCGGGCCGCGAGTTCCCCTACCGCTGGCCGTTGTACTTCCTCACGGCCTCCAGCGTGTGGAACTTCGTCGGCGCCGGGTTGTTCGGGTTCATCATCAACTTGCCGATCATCAATTACTACGAGCACGCCACGTATTTGACCAGCAATCACGGCCACACGGCCTTGTTCGGGGTATACGGCATGTTGGCCATCGCGCTAATCCTCTTCTCGTGGCGCGGTCTCGTGGAGAACAAGTACTGGAACGACCGGCTGCTGGCGATCAGCTTCTGGGGTCTCAACGGCGGGCTCGTCTTGATGTTTCTGACCGGTTTGCTGCCCATCGGCCTGTTGCAGGTGTGGTACGCCTACGACCAGGGTTTTTGGTGGGGACGCAGCGCCGAGTTCTACAATCTGCCGCTCGTGCAGACCCTGGGGAACTGGCGGATGGTGCCCGACACGATCATCATCGTGCTCGGCGCGTTGCCGCTCTTGTACTTCCTGGTGACGACCTATCCACGGTTGCGCGCGGGTAGCGAGAAGGCCGCGGGGGATTGACAAGAGGGCCCGTCCGCGTCATGTTGTGTCTTTTTTGGCGGACGTCCCTGGTCGCTCCTTCGGCTTTCGTCCCATGCCCGACGCACGTGCCATCCTCATCACCGGGGCCTCGACCGGCATCGGCGAGGCGTGTGCCCTGGAACTCGATCGTCGTGGGTTTCGCGTCTTTGCCGGCGTGCGTTCGGCGGAGGCCGGCGAGGCGCTGCGAAGCAAAGCCTCGTCGAACCTGGTCTGCGTGCACCTCGACGTGACCGACCCGAGGTCCATCGCCGAGGCGGCCGACGCGATCGACGCGGCCGTAGGCGCCCTTGGGCTTTGGGGACTGGTGAACAACGCCGGGATCGTGGTCCACGGGCCGGTCGAAATCGTGGCCTTGGACGAGCTGCGCCGGCAGTTCGAGGTCAACGTGATCGGGCAAGTGGCGGTCACGCAGAAGATGCTGCGGCTCGTCCGCCGCGCGCGGGGACGGATCGTCAACATGGGATCGGTAAGCGGATTCGTCTCCGCGCCCCACCTCGGCCCGTATGCCGCCTCGAAGCACGCCCTGGAGGCCCTGAGCGATTCGCTGCGCGTCGAGCTGGCCCGCTTCGGGATCGGGGTGTCGATCGTCGAGCCGCAGAGCATCCGGACGCCGATCTGGACGAAGGCGAGGGCCTCGGCCGATGCCCTCGTGCGCGGCCTGACGCCGCAGGCCGAGGAACTCTACGGCAAAGAGATGCGCTTGGTGGGACGGGCCGTGGAGCGGTTCGAGGCCCGCGGCCTGCCGGTCGAGCGGGTGGTGCGGGCGGTCGTCCACGCCCTGACGGCTCCCAAGCCCAAACCGCGCTACCCCGTGGGCCTTCAGACTCGGCTAGCGTACCTCCTGTGGCATCTCCTTCCCACCTCGCTTCGCGACGCGATCTTGCGGCGCGAGACGGGGTTGGGCTGAGCCCCTGTCGCGCTGCCTTGCGCTTTCCGATCGGGTGAAGGTCCCGGCGGAGGGCCTAATCGGAAGGGCTGGTGTTCAACAGAAGCGAGCGGAGCACGGCCTCCGCACCGCCTGTCGTATTGGCGTAACGCGAGTAGGCCAACAGGTCGTCGAGCAATTCCTGCATCCGGGTGGCGCCGCCAACCACGTGCGGCACCAGGTCCTCGGCGTCCTCGCGCAGCCGGTCTTCCAACTCCGCGATCTGCTGGGCCATCTCCCGGGCGGTCTCGGCCAGGCGTTCCTTCGACCGGTGCGGATCCGTCTCCAGATCGCGAGAAACCTGGGGGGCCGATTCCAGCAGTCCATTGGCGATCACGGTGTTGCGGAACCACCGCAAGAGCGTGCTTCGGGCGATGGTGCCGATGGGTTGCCCTTGCTCGACGACAATCACGCGGCGGATGGAAACGCGGCAAAGGAACTCGTAAATCGTGCGGATCGGCGTATCGCCCTCGTAACAAATCACGTTGGGCTTCATCACCTCGCGGATCGGGCGGCTCCAATACTCCAACGACACGAGGGCTGCCATGAGGTCCTTCTCGGAGAGGATCCCCGACAGGTTCCCCTGGGCATCGACCACCGGCGTCGAGTTGATGCGCGAGCGGAGGAAGAACTCGGCCGCTTGGCCCACGGTGTCGTCGTCGCGCAGGCATGCGACCGCGGGGGTCATCACATGGCGTGCGAGGACCCCGTGGAACAGGCTGCCCTGTTGCTCGCCGTCGGCCAACTCCAGCTCGCTCGATTCGGCCAGGGACTCGAACCGCACCACGCGGTCGCGGCCCGAGCGCTTGGCGCAGAGGAGGGCCTGATCGGCCTGGTCGACCAGTTGCTCGGGCGTTTGGGTGTCCTCGTGGCGCTGCGCCGTGCCGAAACTGCCCGTGATCCGCAGGGTCATGTCGCCGATGGGCACAGCGAGTTCCGCAATCGCTTGGCGGGCACGCTGGGCCCATTGCTCGGCTCCATGCTCCCCGGTCTCGGGAAGCATGACGCAGAACTCCTCGCCGCCGTGCCGGCAAACCAGGTCGCAGGCACGGGAGATCTCGACAAGCCGCCTGGCCACGGCCTTGAGCACCGTGTCGCCGGCCTGATGGCCGTGGACATCGTTGATCCGTTTGAAGAAGTCGATGTCCATCATCACGCAGGACAGCGGCAACCGGAACCGTTTCGCACGTTCCCACTCCTTGGCCAGCGCGTCGTAGAAACCGCGGCGCGTGATCAGGCCGGTCAAGGGATCGGTTTGGGCCATGCGGCTCAGGCGGCGTTCTAGCGCGAGGACTCGCGATCCCGCGCGCATGCGCGCCAAGAGTTCGGAGCGATCGACGGGTTTGCGGAGGAAGTCGTCGGCGCCGCCTTCCAGTCCCGCCACCGTTTCGTCGAGCCCCGACTTGACCGACAGGAAGATGACATAGACGTAGTGGGGCAAC
>JANLFZ010000170.1:0-2828 GCA_024653385.1 Thermoguttaceae bacterium
GTCTGGCAAGACATGCCCAGCGCCAATAACCGCACGCCCGAGTCGAAGCAACAGTTCGAGCGCGAGTTGGTGCGCATGGTCGAGGGGCTGCGCAACCACCCCTCGATCATCATGTGGATACCGTTCAACGAGGGCTGGGGCCAGCACGACACGCCGCGGTACGTGGAACTGCTCAAGAAGCTCGATCCCAGCCGGCTGGTGAACAACGCCAGCGGCTGGACCGACCAGAAGGTGGGCCACGTCCACGACGTCCACGCGTACCCCGGTCCCGCGGCCCCCAAGCCCGAATCCGACCGGGCCGGCGTGCTGGGCGAGTTCGGCGGCTTGGGGTTGGGGATCGACGGCCACACCTGGACCGCCAAGCATTGGGGCTACCGCGGCACCTCGGGCCGCGACGACCTGACGCGGAGGTACCAGAACCTGCTGCGCGGCGTCCACGGTCTGCGCGAGTTTCAGGGGCTCTCGGCCGCCATCTACACCCAGATCACCGACGTCGAGACCGAGTGCAACGGACTGTTGACCTACGACCGGGCGATCATCAAGCCCGACGTCGAGAAGGTCGCTGCCGCGAACCGGGGTCAGGTGCCCAAGACGCGCGTGCTTGTGCCCACGTCCGAGGCCGAGGGCCTCGCCTGGCGCTACACCTTCGACAAGCCCGCCGAGGGCTGGCAGAAGCCCGGCTTCGACGACTCGGCGTGGAAGGAAGGCCCAGGCGGCTTCGGCACCAAGGGCACGCCGGGCTCGGTGGTCCGCACCGAGTGGAAGACCCCCGAGATCTGGCTGCGGCGCACGTTCGAGATGCCCAACGCCCAGGGCGAGATGTTCCTGTTGGTTCATCACGACGAGGACGTGGAGGTTTACCTCAACGGGGTACTGGCGGCCAAGGCCACGGGTTTCACCGTCGGCTACGAGGAAATGACGCTCACTCCGGAAGGGCGTCAGGCCCTGCGGCCCGGCAAGAACGTTCTGGCCGTCCACTGCAAACAGACCCAGGGCGGACAGTACATCGACGTGGGGATCGTCGAGGTGGTCCCGTCGCGGTGAGGCGGTCCGAGGGGCAGCATGGCGGAAAAACCCCTCTTGACGCGACGCGCGGCAATATGGTAATTCCCCCCCGTCTCGTCTGGTGGGCGTCTTTCCCCTGGAGATGGCCTTCCGCAATGCACATTCGTTGTTTGGCAGCCACATGGCTTGCCGTCGTGGTGGTGCTGCTGCCCGCGGTCGGTTGCCGCGCCGGCGGGCGGCCGTATGTGGCCCCTCCGACTGCCGAGGCGCTCCATACGGCGACCGTCATCCCGTACCACGACAGCGAGGCGTTCGATGCGATGCTCGAGGCCGCCTTGACCCGGCAGGACCCCGTGATCGTAATCCAGACGGCCACGAGCGAGCCCGACTGGTCAGGACGCTTGAACGCCTGGATCGCCGCCTGGAACGAGGGCGGCCCGGTTCAGCCGCCTCCCCAGACCAAGAGCAAGGGGATCGGCATTCCCGGCCTCGGCCCGAAGTCGGTCATCGAGCTTCCGCCCAATACGGCCGAGGAGGCCAGGCTGCTCATCGAAGGAGAAATCGATCGCATCGAGCGACTGGCTCGAGAGTCGGTGGCCTGGTGGCGCGACGAGCAAAAACGCAAGGCCCGGGCCGCCATGCTCAAACCCTACGTCTTGCGCGTGCAACGCGACCCGGCGCAGCGCCTGCAAGTGGTCTTGAACCGGTAAGACGGGGCGGGCCGAATCGACCAAGGGACGGCTCCTACGTCCAGGGCAGCAATCGCGGCAGCCCATCGCCGGGCCGCGGTGGCCCCTGGCCTACCCCACAGACGGGAGCTACAATAACATCTGGTTGGGACTTGCTCCGATTCCTTGAACTTCAAAGCGAGTTGGTCGACTCCCGATCGGCGTGCCGTGGTGGCGAGTTCTCTTTTTTTCGGGAGCGACGATCATGATCGGAGACCGGGTCCCTGACAAGCGGATCATTCAGAAAGTCAATCAGCGGCTGGGCCGGGCGGGCGTCGCCCAGTGCAAGATCACGGTGAACGTCCGGAACGGGTACGTGACCCTCTCGGGCACGATCCAGTACGAGACGCAGCGCCGGTCATTGCTGAACGCCGCGCGGGGCGTCGAAGGGGTTCGCTCGGTGGTCGACGAGCTGACCGTCAGGCCCAAGACGAAGAAGTGGGCTTGAGCCTCCCGGGGAGAAGGGCGTGCGTGCGGTCGTCGACTCGTGCCGTGTCTCGCCGGAACCGCGGCCGCCCTGGGAACGCCGCTAGGCTTCGCCCCAGAGGTACGCCACCAAGGGACGGAACTCGCGGTAGTCGGGGATGACCAGGTCGGCCCCGGCGCCGATAAGCCGGTCGCGTTTCCAGGGGTCGGGTAGACCGCTGCGCCGGGCCTCGTCACTGGCCACGGCCACCGCCGTTCCGCCGACGGCTTTGACGTTCTGAATCTCGACGTATCCATCGCCGAACCCCAAGAGCGATTCGCCCGGCACCCGGTTCTCTTCCAGAATCCGCTGGATCACCATGGCCTTGGAGAAGGACTTGTAATCGTCCAAGGCACCGTAGACGTGCGGGCCGAAGTACCGGTCGAGGCCCAACAAGCGAACCTCCTCGATCACGTACTGCTCGTCGGTGCCGCTGGCCACGTACAGCGCCACCCCGCGCCGCTGCAATTCGTCGAGAAGCTCGATCGAGTACGGCACGAGCATGTCGGCCGGCCTGGCCTGGCCCGAACGCAGGGCCTCGCGGCGCCCGGCAATCCGATCCATCAGCCGCTTGTGGTAGACGGCCTTGTAGTGGAGGGGGTCTTCGGGCGTTTTGCCGCGCCGGCGCA
>JANLFZ010000170.1:2838-3206 GCA_024653385.1 Thermoguttaceae bacterium
ACCTCGTCGGCCAGGCGGATCATCTGGTAGATCGTCTGCTTGCCCGTCAACTCCATGATGAACTCGCGCACCAGGTGGTCGAGCACCTCCGGAGGCTCGTTGGCGCCGGCGCCCTGGAGCACCTCGACCATCATCGGCGCCATCACGTCGATCCACCCTTGGCGGATCAGGCTCAGGGTGCCGTCGAAGTCGAAAAGCACGTGGCGCGGCGGCCCGCGGCGGTCGAGCCGGCGCACGATCTCGATGCCGGTGCCCGCCAGAAACCCCTGGGTCTTCGCCGTGTCGGCAAGCGGCCGGTAATCCTCTTCGAAATACGCTGCACTCATGCTTTGGTCGAGAAGGCCCCTTGGGATCGGTCCATGTCGGCA
>JANLFZ010000170.1:3216-8428 GCA_024653385.1 Thermoguttaceae bacterium
GAATGCCGGAGCATACCAGGCAGTCCGGCCGACTCCAAGGGCCGCGGCGGAAGTCGAAAAGCCGAAAAGAGAGTTCAGTACGAGCCAGGGGTTGCTTGACACACTCCCTCCCAGTGCGACAATGGACCTTGCGGGGGAAACGCGACCCTCCGCGATAAGGAGGGATTTCGCCCGATTTTCCCCCTCGGCATTTTGCCCAGCGCGCTTTGCCGCGCAAGCCGGGAGAAGGGAGGTGTGCGATGCATCACGGGGATAGCCAGGGGCAATCGACCCAAGCCGAGACCCGCCGGGCTGCGGCGGGCGGCTTATCGCGCAGGGCGTTCGTGCAGCGGTTGGGCGCCTTGGGTGCTGGAACCGCCGCGGCCCTCGGGAGCCGGGCCGAGTCGGCTCGCGCCCAGTACGGCGTCAACTGGTCCGACCAGCTTCCCGCCGACCAGCTCGTCGCCATGTATACCGACATGCTGAAAATCCGCCTGTGGGAAACGAAGGTCAAGGACCTCATTCTCAAGGGCGGGTTCCGGGGGGTGGCGCACTTGTACGTCGGGGAAGAGGCGATCGCCGTCGGCATCTGCCGCGCGCTCCGCAAGGACGACTACATCGCCAGCACCCACCGCGGCCACGGCCACCTCATCGCCAAGGGCGGCGACATGGCCAAGATGCTCGCCGAGATCACCCACAAAGCCACCGGGTACTGCAAGGGCTACGGCGGCTCGCTCCACATCACCGACGTCAGCCTCGGCATTCTCGGGATGAACGGCATCGTGGGCGCCGCGCACCTCTTTGCCGCGGGGGCCGCCTACGGCATCAAGGTCCGCGGGACCGATCAGGTGGCGGTCAGCTTCGGCGGCGACGGCTCGCTCCAGAACAGCTTCTTCACCAGCGCGGCCAATGCCGCGGCCGCTTGGAAGCTTCCGTGGATCGGCGTCATCGAGAACAACGGCTACCAGATCTGGGTCCGCGCCCGCGAGGTCTACGGCACCGTGGATCTTGCCAAGCGGGCCGAGGGCTTCGGCATCGAGGGTCGCGTGGTCGATGGAAACGACGTCCTGGCCGTGTACAACGCGGCCAAGTACGCGGTCGACAAGGCCCGCGCCGGCGGCGGGCCCACCGTCATCGAGTGCAAGACCTACCGCTGGTACGACCACTACGGCGCCGGCGGCGCGCGGATCGGCGTCGACGGGGCCTTCGGCCTCGGCTACCGGTCCGACCGCGAGGTCCGCGACTGGATGGCCAAGGACCCCATCCGCCGGTTCCGCCACTTCTTGATCAGCGATCGCGTGCTCTCGGTCGAGCAAGCCGACAAGATCGAAGCCGACGTGGCGAAGGCCGTCGACGAGGCCGCGGCCTTTGCCGAAGCCCAGCCCGTGCCCAAGCCGGAAGACGGGCTCAAGAACGTGTTCGCCCAAGGAGCCGTCCCGCTCCGCAACGTCTGATCGGTGACTTCGCAGGAGGGGCCAGCGCCGCCTCCTGCGACGGGAGGACCCAGCAATGCCCAAGAACATGCATTACGCGATTCTAGAGGCCATCCAGGGCGAGATGCGCCGCGACAAGTTGCTCGTGCTCTTGTATGAGTACCAGCGCCCGTCGGCCGGCTGGCAGGGCCGGTCGATCAATCTCGAAGCGGAGTTCGGCCGGCCCCGCGTCCAGTTCTGCGCGATCGACGAACAGTGGATCGTGGGCGCGGCCTTGGGAATGGCGATGACCGGGGTGCCGGCCATCGCCCACATCCCCAGCATGGCCACGTTCATTCCGTTCGAGCTGATGTTCAACCATGCGGGCAAGCTCCGCCATATGACCGGCGGCCAAGCGGCGTTCCCCATGGTTCTCTGGGCCGACATGGCCACGCGGTCGCCGTACCAGGGCGGCCAGCACGCCGATGCGGGGCTGGAGTCGGCCTACGCGCGTCTGGCGGGGCTGAAGATCGTGGTTCCCTCGAACCCGTACGACGCCAAGGGCCTGATGGTCTCGGCGATTCGCGACGTCGACCCGGTGATCTTCTGCCACTACCCCATGCCCGCCACCGGCCCCGACGTGCCCGACGAGCCGTACACCGTGCCGATCGGCGAGGCGGCGGTGCGGACCGAGGGGAGCGACATCACGCTGGTCGGCTACGCGCCGCAGACCGTCGAGATCGCCAAGGCGGTCGAGGAGTTGGCGAAGGACGGGATTCGCGCCGAGTTCATCGACCCGCGAACGCTTGCCCCGCTGGACGGCGTGATGGAGCCGATCCTCCAGTCGGTCAAGAAGACCGGCCGGCTACTGCCGGCCGACGAGGGGTCGTACAGCTTCTCCAACTGCACGGAGATCGTGGCCCGCGTGGCCGAGGCCCTGCCGGGCGTGAAGGTCAAGCGACTGGCTTTTCCCGACGCGCCGGCGCCGGGAGCCCCCGAGATGATCAACTACATGAAGGTCGACGCGGCGAAAATCGCGGCGGCGGCGCGCAAGATGGTCAAGGGGTGAGGCACGGTCCCGAGGGCCGGGATCGAGCGTCCCGGCGCCTCAAGTGCCGGCGCACGCGCGGTTCAGGTCGGCCATGCGGCGGCGCAAGGCAGGCTGATGATTCAACAGATCGGCGATCTGCCGCCAATCGAGATCCGGCCCGAGGGCCTCGAAGATCGCCAGGGCGTGGTCCCAGTCCTCCTCGATATCGACCGTCAAACGCACGTCGTCGCGGTCGATCTGCTCGGGCGCCGGAATGAGGCGCAGGCGGAAGCGGTTGGGCCGCGAGTAGATATAGCGCGTCAGGTCGTTGCGTTCGCCACCGGTCGCGGCGCGCCGCGCGATGCGGTGGATCGTCGCCGTGCGGACCCACTCGGCGTAAAGCCCCAGCGGCGAGAGCGCCGCGGGCCGGCCATCGCGGGCACAGTAGCTGGCGTAATCGACCTCCGGCTCGGCCTGGGCAAGCACCACGAGCCGATCGACCAGCGCCGGGTCGAGAAACGGCGAACGCACGCCCAGCCGCACCGCGGCCACGGCGGGGTATTGCTCCAGGGCCGAGGCGAAACAGGCCAGAGGATCGGGCTTGCGGGCCACGAACACGGGAACGTCGGAAGGCACCAGCATCGAGATGAAACGGTTCTCCGGCGCATCGTTCGTGATCACGATGACGCCGTCAAACTGCTGGCAATCGGTCGCGCGGCGCACGACCCACTCGAGAACCGACTTGCCACCGAGCTTTCGCGATGCCTTGGTTCGGGCGGGCAACGACTCGAAGCAGGCCTCGACAATCCCTAACGTCCGCAGCATTCCGTTCTCCCACTCCATCGGGCGCGCCTCTCGGTGCCCATGCCGAGAGCCCGGGGCCGCAAGAGTCTAGCATCTTGGCCGATGGCCCGTCAAGACGACCTGCGGGCAAATCGAGAACGCGAGAACGCCCGAGAACGCAACGCGCGGAACGCCGGCTCAACCGAGGACCGCGATGCTAGCAGCGCTAGCTTGCTGGCGCTGCTTCAACGGCGGGTTCTGACCCAGCCGCGCGTCGGGTGCCAACGCCGGTCCGCGGCGCCACGGCAAGCGCGCTCCCATGGGCAAATGTCCTCAGGCTGGACCGGGTGGCCCCGGGCGGGCAACCGCCCGGGGCCACCCGGTCCGTGAACGGTTACCCCTACGCGCTGAGGTCCGGCACCACGTAGGGCGCCCGGTACGTGCCGCGCACCAACTCGTTCGCCTTGGCGTGGCCCTTGATGCACTCGTTGGCCGTGTCGCATTCGAGCCACTGGCCGAGGATCGCCGTGTTCGGATCGACCTCGTGGGCCTTGAGGTGCTCGAGCAGGCGGTCGTACATGGCCACGAACTCGCCCGTGCCCTCGATCCGCTTGCGGGCCTCGGCAACGGGAGCAGGGGCGCCGACGCGGTACGAGAGGTTGCCCACGTGGGTGATGCGGGTCGAGAGGTGGCCCACGAGCACGTCGGCCGCCAGATCCTCGCGCTTGCCGCTGCGCAGGGCGCGGACGTAGTTGACGAAATGGTCCTCGCCCGGGCCGTGGATGTCGGCCACCTTCTTGCCCTTGGTGTCGTACGCCTTGCCGCCGTAGACATCGACCCAGCCGCCCTCGCAATCGACCGTCACGCCGGTGCGCAGGCCGCGGAAGTCGGGAACATCCTTCGAGTTCTTCGCCTTGCGGAGATTGTGCACCTCGTAGAGCACGGGGGCCTCGGGGAAGTCGTAGTAGATGATCTGCGTGTTCGGCACGTCGCAGGCGTCGTTGAACACGAAGCGCCCGCCGATGCTGATCGTGCGCCGCGGCAGGTCGGCCGGGTCGCCCAGGATCAGCCGGGCAATGTCGATCTCGTGAACGCCCTGGTTGCACGATTCGCCGTCGCCCCACCGCCAGTCGAAGCTACAGTCGTACTGGAGACGATCGCGGTACACGGGGTCCTTGGGCGAGGGACCGCACCAGAGGTCGTAGTCGATCGAAGGGGGGATCTCCAGCGGCTTGTCGCGCTTGCCGCACGAGACGCGAGGCTTGTTGGCGAAGCAGGTGATGTACTTGATCTTGCCGAGGTTCCCCGCGCGGATCCACTGGGCCGCCGCGCGGTGCGTCCCGTTCGAGCGGTTCTGCGTGCCGCATTGCACGAGGCGGTTGTACTTGCGCGCGGCGTGGACCATCTGCCGCCCTTCCCAGATGAAATGCGACAGCGGCTTCTCGACGTACACGTGCTTGCCCGCCTGGCACGCCCAGATCGTGCTTAGCGCGTGCCAGTAGTTCATCGTGGCGTTCGCGATGAAGTCGATCTGTTTCATCTCGAACATCTTGCGCATGTCCTGGAACGCCTCGACCTTGAGCCCGTAGCGCGACTGGATGGTCTTCGCGACCGCGTCGAGCCGCGATTGATCGGGATCCGCGATCGCCAACACCCGCACGCCCTTCTGGCTCTGAAAACCGGGCAAGTGCGCGCCGCTCCCGCGGATGCCCAGGCCCACGATGCCGAAGGTCAATTCGTCGTTGGCTCCCAGGACGCGCGACGAAGCGACCATGGGCACACTGAAGGCCGCGCCGGCCACGGCCGCGTGGCGGAGGAACGTTCGGCGGGAAGTGGACATGGGTGGGACTCCTGTGGAAAACAAGACGCCGGGCCCCCGGAGGGCCACGATGGCCCCATCGTACCCAGGCCGCGCCGGCGGCGTCAACGGGCGTTCGGATGCTCGGCGTCGAACGCCCACGCCCGGCGCGGCCTGGGTACGATGGGGCCATCGTGGCCCTCCGGGGGC
>JANLFZ010000170.1:8438-9189 GCA_024653385.1 Thermoguttaceae bacterium
CGCCCACGCCCGGCGCTGGTGCGATGCGTTCTAGCAGGCGGCGCGCCGGCGCCCGGTGGCCGCTAAATCCACTTGCAGCATCTTGGGAGTCTGCCACTGCTTGACCGCTGCCGGGCAGGCGTTCCCGGATCCGAGAAAAAGCGGGTGCCGGCAGCGGTCACGCAGCGGCGCGCCGCCGCTAGTTCGCCTCCTCCAGCACGAGCAAGGCGTCTTCCCAGCTTGCCGGTGCCGCAAACGACTTCACGCCGGTGTTGTCGAACACGCCGATGGGCGTTGCCTCGCCGGTGCGCGGGTCGATCCAGCACGCCTTGACCCGAGGCGCGCTCAGCTTGTTCATATTGACCGAGACCGGGGCCGCGTCGCCCAGGTAGACCATGACCCACTTGCCGTCCTGGTGTCGAGCGGCCAGACGCAGAATCTTGCCGTCGGTCTTTGCGCCCGCGGCAAGCACCGATTGGTCGGGCACCAACAGCCACCACTCGTGCCGTGCCAGAAAGATCCTCTTGAGGATTCCCATCTGCACGGCCCCGGGCGCGTCGAGGGCCTCTTTCCACGTGGGGAGGATCCGCCAACTGTCGTTGTGCCCATAGGTGTGGTGCGCGCCGGCAAGGTACGAGTAGTAGGCCTGGCGTCGGACCCAAAGGGGCGTCACCGGAAAGCCGTACTCCGTGCCCGCCTCGTAGGCGCCCTCGGCCATGAGCACCGGCTTGACGGGGGTGAGGTTGTAGTCCTTGGTGATGAACGGATAGAT
>JANLFZ010000170.1:9199-11754 GCA_024653385.1 Thermoguttaceae bacterium
TCAGGTCCACCCGGTTCCACGTCTGCATCGAGTTGAAATCGAGCCACGGCTCGGCGTGGATGAAGCTCGAAGAATACGGGGCCGGGTCGGGCTTGAAAGTCACCAGGTGCCGACCCCCGTCGCCCTCGCGCAAGCCCGCGGCCAGCTCGCGGAGGATCGGGACGAACTCTTGCCGGGCCTCGGGCGTCATCGACCAGACGATGTTGGGGGCGTCCTTGTACCGCGCGGCCACCCAGCGTGCCCACGCCCGGGCGTTGGCCAGCGTGATCGACTTGCGGTACCGCTGGTGAAAGAGCGTCATGGAGATGGTCAGGTTATGATCGGCTGCGGCCCGGACCACGGCGTCGACGTTCTTGAAGTACGCCTCGTTGGGCGCCAGCGGATTGTTGTCGATCCAGGCCCTCTGGCCATAGACGTTGGGCGTCGTGCCGTCGCCGACGCCCATGAGCATCACCTGGGCAAAGGCAAAGCCGTGGGCGGCGGTTCGCTCGACGATGGTCTTCGCGTCCTCCAGCTTGTAGCCCCTGAAGAGCTGCCACTGCGTGGTGCCCAGCCAGAATACCGGCTTGCCCTTCTGGTCGACGAAGTAGCGGTGGTTCGGACTGACCTTGACGGGCAGGGCGGCGGGCTCGGACGCGACGCCCGGCTTGAGAAACCCCTGGTGCCGCAGCCAGGCGGCGCACGACTGCGTCCAGGTCGAACACGGATGGTCGCTCGGGCGCACGCCGAAGTCGTGGGCAGCCGTGGCGTACACGTGCAGCTCCGCCGGAATGCCGGCCTTCTTCAAGGCCAGGTACATGACCACGCTGTGCTCCGGGGGGCTGATGATGTCGGCCCCGCCGTGCGCCAGGAAGACCGGCGGCGTGCCGGCCGGCACGCGCAGGCCGGGCGACAGCTCGTCTTTGTCCTTGGCCTTCAAATAGCCCGAGTAGACCCCGATGGCGAAGTCGGGACGGCAGCTCACCTTGTCGATCTCGTCGATCGGCGCGTAGGACCGCTTGTCGAAGTTGGTCGCCGTGGCGATGGCCAGATGGCCGCCCGCCGAAAACCCCACAATGCCGATCTGCCGGGGGTCGATGCCCCACCGGGCGGCATTGCTCCGCACGAGGCTCACGGCCCGCTGGGCGTCTTGCAGGGGGCGCCGGGCCGGCTCGCCCTTGACGTCGTCGGCCCTGCGCGGCACGCGGTACTTGAGGATCATGCCGGTCGCGCCCAGCGAATTGAGCCAGGCGGCGACCTCCTCGCCTTCGAGCTGCCAGTACAGATTCCAATAGCCGCCCCCGGGGCAAATGAGCACCGCGGTGCCGGTAGCCTTGTCCTCAGGCGGCCGATAGATCGTCAGGGTCGGCCGGCTGACGTTGGTCACCAGCTTCGTCGGCTCGGTGACTTCGACCTGCTTGCGGTCGAGCTTGGGCGACATGAGCGACCGCTCGGGGCCCAGGTTGCCCGTCTCATCGGGCACAGCGCCCGGCCAAAGCTCGACCACCTGCGGAGCGTCGGCCGCGGCCAGCGTCCAGGCCACCGCCAACCACGCCACGAGGGATAGTACAGCGGTACGCATAATGCGTGCTCCTTGAGACCTTTGCGAGTCGGCCGCCCACATCATGTCGCGTGGGTCGTCAAGCGGCAAGTACCCCTTCCAATCAGGCGAACACCGCGGGCTGGCCCGTTGCCGCGAGGACCGAGGCCCAGAACTCGCCCTGGACCTGCACGCGGCGCTTGCGCCCGATGGCCATGGCCAGCGGCACATGGACAAAGGCGCCGGCCATGTGGCCGATCATCACGTCGGTCTTCCCGGCCATGGCCGCATGGACCGCCCGCCGCGCGAACTGGTCGCAGAGAATATCGTCTTCGGCATTGGCGGGCACGCTGCGGATGACATAGCTGGGGTCGATGTACTTCACGTCGACCTTCGGACCGCGTTGGTCGAAGAACTCGAGGATCTTCTGCCGGAGGAACGGCCCGATGTCCTGGAACTTGATGTTCCCCGACGCGTCGCGTTCGGTACCGCGGCGGTCGAACAGGTCCTGACCGGCCCCCTCGGCCACCACGATGACCGCGTGCTGGCGCTCGATCATTCGTCGGCGCAAGGCTTCGAGCAGGCCGCGGTCGCCATCGAGCCGGAAGGGGATCTCGGGAATGAGCGTGAAGTTGACTTCCTGGCTGGCCACCGTGGCTGCGGCGGCGATGAACCCCGCCTCGCGCCCCATGAGCTTCACCAGGCCGATACCGTAGCGTGCCCCCTTGGCCTCGACGTGGGCGCAGGCGATCACCCGCTCGGCCTCGGCCACGGCCGTGGTGAAACCGAACGAGCGGTCGCAATACTCGATGTCGTTGTCGATCGTCTTGGGGATGCCGACGATGGCGATGGGCAGCCGGCGCCGGGCGACCTCCTCGGCGATGGCGTGGGCGCCGCGCTGGGTACCGTCGCCGCCCACGCAGAAGAGCATGTCGATCCGCTGGGCACAAAGGAAATCGACCATCACCGCGGGGTCTTGCGGGCCGCGCGAGGTCCCCAACAGCGTGCCGCCCTCCTGGTGGATGTCTTCGACGAT
>JANLFZ010000171.1 GCA_024653385.1 Thermoguttaceae bacterium
CCCTCGAGGTTGCCCTGTCGCAGCTCCGTCCGAGCCTTCAGCAAATACGATTTCGCCGTGCTCTTCGGATCGCCGCGGGTGGGATCGGCCGGCGGGTAGGCGGCGAACGGGTCGGCCGGCGCCGTCGAGCGGCCCGCGCCGAACAACCCGGACCGGGCGCCCGGCTGGCCGCCGGCCTGCATGCGGCGATCCAGCTCGCGGCGGACCTTGGCGGGTGTGTCGCCCGTGTACAAGGGATGGTACTCGACGTTCAACGCTTCGGCCTGGCGCACAAGCTGGCCGGCCGCGTCGAGGTCGTTCTGCTCCATCGCCTGGCGGGCACGGCGGAGCAAGTCGTCGGCTTGGAGACGCTTGTCGCCGGACCGGGAACCGGCGGATGGACCCACGCCGGCCCGGTCAAACACGGAGTTGGGATCGTGAGGCGCTGGCTCGGCCCACAACGGGACCGCCCAAAGCGCCAAGACGACGGCGCTGAGGCCGCGAAGGATGCGTGCGGTCGTGTTCAACGGGTTCTCCTTTCGAGACTCGCAGGATTCCCTTGCGGTTTGGACGAGAGGACATCCGGCGCGTTCCGCGGAATGCGGGAACCGCCCCGGAGCCCGGCGCACGGACCGAACGGCCCCTGCGCCGATCGCTCCGCCCGGCCTGGGCCGGCGGACGATCCGCCCGCGGAACACCGGCGACGATAAGCTCGCACGTGTTCTTCGGGATTCGGTAGAAGAGAGCGGGATAGATACCCAGACCCAAGAATCGGGTCAAGACCAGTTGCGCGGGATTTCGCCCAAAAACCCGACGCTTGCCAAACCGCGGCGCAAAAAAAAGCCCGGAGACCGCGACCTCCGGGCGATGGGCGATCGTCCGAGCCTACGACTTGGGTGGGGAGTCGCCCTCGGACGAGGCTCCGACCGGGGTGGCCGGCTCCTCGGTGGCCTGGTCCCCGCCCGTGGTGCCCTCGAACACAAGCTGTTTCTTGCCGCCCACTTCCTTGACGCGGACGACGATGGTGTCCTTGCCGCGGAACTCGCCCTTGAGCAATTCCTCGGACAGCGGGTCCTCGACGAAGTTCTCGATCGCCCGCCGTAGCGGCCGGGCGCCGAAGTCGAGGTTCGAGCCGCGCTTGATCAAGAGCTTCTTGGCCTCGTCGGTCAGCACGAGCTTCAGGCCGTGCTCGGCCAGCCGGTTTCGGACCTTCTTGAGTTCCAACTCGACCACGTCGCCCATGTCGGCCTGGGTGAGGTGCCGGAAGACGATGATGTCGTCGATGCGGTTGAGGAACTCGGGCCGGAAGACCCGCTCGATGTGCTCGGTGACGCGCTGCTTCATGTTCTCGTAGCTGGCGTCGTCGTCGGGCTTCTGGAAGCCGAATTGGGCCTCGTTCTTGATCGCCTCGGCCCCGGCGTTGGTGGTCATGATCAGGATCGTGTTGCGGAAGTCGATGTTCCGACCGAAGCTGTCGGTCAGGCGCCCCTCTTCCATGAGCTGGAGGAGCATGTTGAAGACATCGGGGTGGGCCTTCTCGATCTCGTCGAGCAAGACCACGGCGTAGGGCCGGCGGCGGATCTTCTCGGTGAGCTGGCCGCCCTCCTCGTAGCCGACGTAGCCCGGCGGAGCCCCGATCAACCGGCTGACGTTGTGCTTCTCCATGTACTCGCTCATGTCGATCTGGATCAGCGCGTCCTCGTCGCCGAACATGAACTCGGCCAGGGCCTTGGCCAAGAGCGTCTTGCCCACGCCCGTCGGCCCGGCGAAGATGAACACGCCGGTGGGGCGCTTGGGGTCCTTCAGTCCGCTGCGGCTGCGGCGCACGGCCTTCGAGATCGACTTGATCGCCTCGTCCTGGCTGATGACCCGCTTGTGCAGCTCCTCTTCCATGCGCATCAGGCGCATCGAGTCCTCGGTGGTCATGCGCGTCAGGGGGATGCCGGTCATCTTCGAGACGACCTCGGCGATCACCTCTTCGTCGACGATGCCGTCGGCCTCGCGGGCTTTCTCCTTCCACTCGCGGGTAATGGCGGCCTTCTTCTTCTTGAGTTTGTCGGCCTGGTCGCGCAAGGCCGCCGCCTTCTCGAAGTCCTGGTTGGCCACCGCTTCTTCTTTTTCCTTGTTGAGGCGTTCGACTTCCTCGTCGATCTCCTTGAGGTCCGGCGGCCGGGTCATCGACTTGAGGTGGACCCGGGCCCCCGCCTCGTCGATCACGTCGATCGCCTTGTCGGGCAGGCAGCGGCCGGTGATGTAGCGGTTGGACAGCTCGACCGCCGCTTCGATGGCGTCGTCGGTGATCTGCACGTGGTGGTGCTTCTCGTAGCGGTCGCGCAGTCCCTTGAGGATCTCGATCGTCTCTTCCTTGGTCGAGGGCTCGACGACGATCATCTGGAAGCGGCGTTCCAGGGCGCTATCCTTCTCGATGTACTTGCGGTACTCGTCGAGCGTGGTGGCGCCGATGCATTGGATTTCGCCGCGGGCCAGCGCGGGCTTGAGCACGTTCGAGGCGTCGATGGCCCCTTCGGCCCCGCCCGCCCCGACCAGGGTGTGCAATTCGTCGATGAAGAGGATCGTGTTCTTGGCCCGGCGGACCTCGTTCATCACGGCCTTGATGCGCTCCTCGAACTGGCCGCGGTACTTCGTGCCGGCGACCATCATCGCCAGGTCGAGGACGACGATGCGGCGGTCGGCCAGCAGCTCGGGCACGTTGCCCTCGACCACGCGCTGGGCGAACCCTTCGACGATGGCCGTCTTGCCGACGCCGGCCTCGCCCAAGAGCACCGGGTTGTTCTTGGTGCGCCGGCTGAGGATCTGCATGAGGCGTTCGATTTCGCGTTCGCGGCCGATGACGGGGTCGAGTTTGTTCTGGCGGGCCAGTTCGGTCAGGTCGCGGCCGAAACTGTCCAGGGCGGGGGTCTTCGACTTGCCCTGGCGCGGTTCGCCGCTCTGCCCGCCTCCCCCGCCGCCCATGCCCGCGCGCTCGGAGCCTTCCGGACCCTCCATCCCGTGCCCCAAGAGATTCAAGACCTCTTCGCGGACTTCCTCGAGCTTCAGGCCGAGGTTCATCAAGACCTGGGCCGCCACGCCTTCCTGCTCGCGGAGCAGGCCCAAGAGGATGTGCTCGGTGCCGACGTAGTTGTGGCCGAGGTTGCGGGCCTCTTCCATCGAGTACTCGATGACTTTCTTGGCCCGGGGCGTCTGGGGCAGCTTGCCCATGGTGACCATGTCCGGCCCGCTCTGGACGAGCTTCTCGACCTCGAGCCGGATCTTACGGAGGTCCACGTCGAGGTTCTTCAGCACGTTGGCCGCGACCCCGCTGCCCTCCTTGATCAGGCCCAACAGGATGTGCTCGGTGCCGATGTATTCGTGGTTGAATCGCTGCGCCTCTTGATTGGCCAGTTGCATGACCTTGCGGGCGCGATCGGTGAATCGTTCGTACATTCTCGTTCTCCGTTCAGACCCGGCGGCTGCCGGGGCGAAGCCCGTTGACGGCTGGCCGCCCGGGAACCGCAACCGGCGTCACGCCGCTTGCGGACTGGCATCGGCCCCAGGAGGCGGCGAGGCCGCCTCCTGCTTCGCGTCTTCTTCGTCGCTCTTGGCCGCTTGCAGTTGTTGCCGTTCGCGGCTGATTTCCAGGACCCACTTGCCGCTCCCCTCGAACCGTTCGAGCCGATCCAACTGTCGGGCGGCCTCGTCGCGCCGCCCCGTGTGACGCAGAAGCGTGGCCAACATCAGCCGCGCCTCCAGATCGCGAGGATTCCGTTTGAGAATACGCGACAGAAGGCACTCGGCCTCGAACCAGTTGCCTTTCAAGTATTGCTCCCGCGCCTCCACATAGGCGTCGGCGGTTCGGTCGGACGGCTCGGTTCGGCCGTGATCCCAAAAGCGGGAGTAGACCGCCGAACCGGCCCAAACCAATCCGGCCAACGCCCACATAAGTGTACGTGCGCCACGCGGAAGAAAGTCGCTCCAGAGGAGGGTTCCCACCAAGACAAGATTCAACAGGATTGCAAACCCCGCGGCTAGCCCCAGGCCGGGCCAACTGCCGCGATCACACATTTGGGGTAGTCCCGGCCACAAGTAAGTCGCCCACGGCATCCTGCCCATGGCGGTTACACTCCTACGATTCGGCCCCCCCGCTTGCACCCCGCCACACCAACCCGACGCGCCAGCGAGGGCTAGCGACTATCCCGTCACCGCACTAACCCGAAGCGCCAGCGAGGGCTTAGCGACTATCCCGTCACCACACTAACCCGAAGCGCTAGCGAGGCTCTACTCCATTCTACCGGCCAGGGAATTGTAGCTCTCGCCGTATGGGGAATCAAGGCAAACGCCGCCTTAATCCAAGTAGACAGGGCAGCTTGCGTAAAGTCTCGCTGTGTGAAACACTAGCAGTATGGAACGCCTGATGACTGCCGCTGTCGAACGGGCACTGGCCGAGGCCGCGGCCTGGACCGAGCCACCGGGCGGCCGGATCGACGCCCCCGCCCTCTTGCTGGGCCTGTTGGCCGAATCGGAGTGCCGTGCCGCGTTGTTGCTGGCGGAGTATGGCATCGACCAACGGGCAGTCTGCCAGCGATGGCCGGAACTCAAGCGCCGCACGCTCCCCTGCGAGGCGCAGCACTCCCCACCCGAACGGGGATTTTCGCCGGAGGCGGCTCAGCCGGCGAAACTCTCGCGATCCTTGGAATGGTCCTGGGCCCTTGCCGCGGCTCGGCTGGCCGATTGCCCCCAGCCGGTCGTCTTCGGCACGGAACACATCCTGCTCGCGTTGGCTGGGGCCGAGCACGAGGTGGCGTTGTGGCTTCGGGAAAAGGGGGTGGACCCGGACGTGCTGGATGCCCAGATCCATCAGCAATACGGTTGTTACCTGCCGGCGCCCTCCGAGGCCGATGCGGAGCCGTTGGAGATGCCCGACGAAGAACCCCCTGCCCAAGCGCGGGCCAAAGAGCCGGCCGGCGGGGCGCGCGAGGTTGGCCGCTTCGCACCCGAAAGTCCACCGGCGGTCTTGACTGACGAGGGCCCAACGTCCAACAGCGCGGTGCTGCCGATGGCGGTCTTGCGCATCCTTGATGCCGCGGCCAACCGGGCCCGCGAGGGACTTCGGGTTGTGGAGGACTACGCGCGATTCGTGCTCGACGATCGGCACTTGACCGAACAGTTGAAGTCCCTTCGGCATGCCCTGACTTCAACACTTGGCGTGGTGCCTCTTGGGCACCGCCTGGCCGCCCGGGAGACCCAGGCCGACGTGGGCACCGGCCTCTCGACACCCTCCGAGCGACTGCGGATCGACGCAGCCGACGTGGCCACGGCCAACTTCGCGCGGATTCAGGAGTCGCTTCGAAGTCTCGAGGAATTCGGCAAAATCGTCGGGCCGGAGGTCTCCGCGCGGATCGAACAGCTCCGATATCGCGCCTACACGCTCCAGCGGGCCGTGGAAATCACCCGGACGAGCATCGCGCGGCTCGAGCGGGCGCGACTGTATGTGTTGATCGACGGCCGGGCAACCCCGGAAGAGTTCGAATCGCTGGTCCGCGCGTTGGTCGCGGCCGGGGTCCATGCCATCCAACTTCGCGACAAGCGCCTCGACGACCGGCAGATGCTCCAGCGCGCCCGGTCGCTCCGCGAGATGACGCGGGGCGCCGGAGTGCTGTGCGTCGTCAACGACCGACCCGACTTGGCCGCCGCGACGCACGCCGACGGCGTTCATGTGGGCCAGGAAGAGTTGCCCGTCAAAGAAGTTCGGGCGATCGTCGGTCCGGATGCCCTCATCGGGGTGTCGGCCCATTCGATCGAGCAGGCCCGGCAAGCTGTCCTCGATGGCGCCAACTACCTGGGGGTCGGTCCCACCTTTCCATCGACCACCAAGCATTTCGACCAGTTTCCAGGATTGGATCTCCTGCGGGCGGTCGCTGCCGAGATTCGACTGCCGGCGTTCGCCATCGGCGGGATCGATCGAGACAATCTGGCGCAGGTCTTGAGCACGGGCGTTGCCCGAATTGCCGTGAGTGGGGCCGTCTGCAACGCAGCGGATCCCGGCGCCGCGGTGCGCGATTTGCTTGAACGACTCTGGCATCCGCGGGATTAAACGCTTCCAAAGCATCGGATGAAGAACCCAGCGGAGCGTTTCACTGGGGCCGGTCGGATGGCCTCGCGCTTCGATCCCACCGCCAATGGCGGGGTGTAAGCCTCCCTCGGGGCGGCTTCGGTAAGCCGGTTCCGCTATCCGTAGGTGCCAGGTGGCGATAGAATTGATAGTTTTGGGGGGGTATTTGGCGTGGGGCCCTCGCTGGCGCTTCGGGTTTGTAGGAGCGAGCGAATCGCGTGGGGCCCTCGCTGGCGCTTCGGGTTAGTGTGAGCGAGCGTAGTGTCACGAGGGTATTGCGACCCCCTCGATAGGGGCATCTTGCTTGTTGATGTTCCAACCATCCTGGACCGACCAACTCGGTGAGCTTGAAGCGGCGCTCGACCGGGCCATGCTTGTCGACCGCCACCGATTCCGGAATCGCTTGCGCGCCATTCGGGCCGATGGCGAGCGCGGCAAACCGATCGACCGCCGGATGGAACAGTTGGCGCGAGCGTTGGAAGCGTCGATCGCCCTGCGCGCACAGCGGCATCGGAACCTTCCCCGACCCACGTGGGACAACGACCTCCCGGTTGCCGCCCGACGCGACGACATCGCCCGCGCCATTTGCGATCACCAGGTCGTCATCGTTTGCGGCGAGACCGGCTCAGGCAAATCGACCCAACTGCCGAAGATCTGCCTGGAACTCGGCCGTGGCGTCGAGGCGATGATCGGGCATACCCAGCCTCGGAGGATCGCGGCGAGGTCGATCGCGGCCCGAGTGGCCGAGGAACTGGCGGTCCCACTGGGGCGCGAGGTGGGCTATAAGATCCGGTTCACCGACGCGACCGGCCCGCAGACGTGCGTCAAGCTGATGACCGACGGCATTCTGTTGGCCGAGACCCAGGAAGACCGTTTTCTGGACCGGTACGACACGATCATCCTGGACGAGGCGCACGAGCGGTCGCTGAACATCGACTTCTTGTTGGGTTACCTGCGGAACCTGTTGCCGCGGCGCCGGGACCTGAAACTGATCATCACCTCGGCGACGATCGACGTGGGCCGGTACTGCGAGCATTTTGCCGGCCCGAGCGGGCCCGCCCCGGTGATCGAAGTCGCCGGGAGGACCTATCCGGTGGAGGTCCGCTGGCGTCCGCCGGCCGCGGCCAAGGACACGGGCGAGCCCGACGTGCAAGAGGCCGTGCTGGACGCGGTCGACGAGCTGGCGCGGATCGACCGGGGCGACATGCTGATCTTCATGCCCACCGAGCGCGACATCCACGAGACGGCCAAAGCGCTTCGGGGCCACGCGATTCCCGGCGACACCGACGCGGCGAAAACCGAGATCCTGCCCCTGTACGCCCGGCTGCCGGCGCATCAGCAGGAGCGGATCTTCCATCCCCACGCGAACCGCCGCATCGTGATCGCCACCAACGTGGCCGAGTCGTCGCTGACGGTGCCGGGGATTCGCTATGTAATCGACTCGGGCACGGCGCGGATCAGCCGGTACTCGGCCCGCTCGAAAACGCAACGGCTGCCGGTCGAGCCCATTTCCCAGGCGTCGGCCGATCAGCGCAAGGGGCGATGCGGGCGCGTGGGGCCGGGCATTTGCGTGCGGCTGTACGGCGAGGACGACTACCAGTCGCGACCGCGCTACACCCCGCCCGAGATCCTCCGCGCGAACCTGGCCTGGGTGATTCTTCAGACCAAGGCCCTGCGGTTGGGCGAGGTCGAGACCTTTCCGTTTCTCGACCCGCCGCGCCCCGACGCCGTGCGCGACGGCTATCGCACGCTTTTCGAGCTGGGGGCGATCGACGAGGCAAACGAGCTGACGGAAGTGGGCCGGCGCCTGGCGCGGATCCCGGTGGATCCGCGGATCGGCCGGATGATCCTCGCGGCCGACGAGCACCGATGCCTGCACGAGGTGCTGATCATTGCCGCGGCCCTGGAGACGCAGGACCCCCGGGAACGCCCCGCCGAGCAACACGAGGCGGCCGACGCCTGCCACGCCCGGTTCGCCGACCCCGACTCCGACTTCCTCACCTATCTCAGGCTGTGGGAGTTCTATCAGACGCTCAAGGAGTCGGTCACGCGAAGCCAACTGCGCCGGGCGTGCCGCGAGCATTTCCTCTCGTTCAACCGGATGCGCGAATGGCTCGACGTCCACCGCCAGCTTCTCGAGCTGGCCGAGCAGGCCGGGCTGAAGCCGGGACCCTGGAACCACGACTACGCGGCCATCCACCGCGCGATTCTCAGCGGCCTGTTGTCGAACGTGGCCATGCGCAGCGATGCCCACCAGTACACCGTGCCCGGCGGGCAGAAGTTCTTCCTCTGGCCCGGTTCGACCCTGTTCTTCAAGAGACCGAAGTGGGTCGTCGCCGCCGAATTGGTGGAGACGAGCCGCCGATACCTGCGGACCTGCGCGCACATCCAGGCCCGGTGGATCGAACCGGTGGCCGGGCACCTCGTGAAGCGGTTCTACAGCGACGCCCACTGGGAACGCGCCAGCCAATCGCCGGTGACCTACGAGAAGGTCACGCTGTTCGGGCTGCCTATTGTCGCGGGGCGCAAGGTGCGTCTGGGAGACGTCGATCCGGCTGCCGCGCGCGAGCTGTTGATCCAATCGGGGTTGGTCGAGGGCCGGCTCGAGGCCCGCCTGGGCTTTCTCGCCCACAACCGGAGGCTCCTCGACGACCTGGACCGCTTGCAGAAGAAGGTGCGCCGGCAGGACCTGCTCTTGGGCGAGTGGGCACAATTCGACTTCTACGACCGGCGTCTGCCGCCGCACGTGTACGACGGCCGGCGGTTGGTGAACTGGCTTCGCCGGGAAGAGCGGAAGGACCCCCGGGTGCTCTGCATGAACCCGAGCGATCTGCTCCGCCCCGATGCCCCATGCCCCGATCCGGCCGAGTTCCCCGACGCGATGGCGCTGGAGCACATCGAGGCGCCGCTCGGGTACCAGTTCGATCCCGGGGCAGAAGACGACGGCGTCACGCTGACCGTGCCGGTCGAGGCCCTCAACCAGCTCGATCCGCGTCGCCTGGAATGGCTGGTGCCGGGCCTTGTGCCGCGCAAGGTCGAGGCGCTGATCCGCTCGCTGCCCAAGCCGCTGCGCCGGCAGTTCGTGCCCGTGCCCGATACGGCCCGGCGCGTCGCGGCGGAACTGCAATTCGGCCAGGGGTGTCTGCTCGACGCGGTCGCCCGGGCCTTGAGTCGGATCGCGGGCGAGGCGGTCGCCGCGGGCGACTTTCGGCTCGATCGCGTCCCGATCGAGCTTCGGATGAACGTCCGCGTGGTCGATTCGAACGGGCGGCCGCTGGCCCAAAGCCGCGACCTCCGCGAAATCCGCCAGCGCCTCGGCGAGGAGGCCGCCCGGCGGTTCGCTCGGATTGACGACCGCGCCTGGCGGCGCGATGGGCTTTGCGCGTGGGACTTCGAGACGCTGCCCGAGCAAATCGAGATCCAGCAGGGCGGCCTGGCCATCAAGGCGTTTCCCATGCTGGTCGACCAGGGCGACGCGGTCGGGCTGCGCCTGGCCGATTCGCCCGAAAAAGCCGCCGAAAAGACCAAGGCCGGATTGCGGCGGCTCGTCGTGTTGGCGGTCGGGAAATCGCTCGAAGCCGCGGTCGACTGGCTGCCGGGGTTGGAGCGGATGCTCGTTTGTGCGGCGGCGGGGTCGGGAGACCCGCGCCGAGCGCCAGCGCCAGACCCGCGCCGAGCGCCAGCGCCAGACCCGCGCCGAGCCGCGGCGGGAATTCAGCACCCGGCGCTGGACCTGCGTCGCGAACTGGTCGAACTGCTTGCCGAAAGGGCGTTTCTGGCCGATCAGGCCACGCCGCGCACGAAGGCCGAGTTCGACGCCTTCTTCAGGGCTGGACGCGAGCGGATCGGCCTGGCGGCCCAGGACCTCGCCGAACTGATGCCGCCTCTGTGGGAGGCCTACGACGAGGCACGACGGGCGCTGGAAGGCCGGGGCGTCGCGCGGTGGCAATACGCCATCGACGACATGCAACGGCAGCTCGCGCGATTGACCGCGCCGGGCTTCCTCACGAGCACGCCCTGGAGGTGGCTCCAGCAGTATCCGCGCTACTTGCGAGCCATGTGCGTCCGCCTCGAGCGCTTGGCCGGCGGCGCGTTGGCGCGGGACCGAACGGCCTGGGCCGAGGAGATCCTGCCGCGCGAACAAGCCTACGAACAACGCGCCCTGCAACACCGTATCCTTGAGATCCATGACCCCGCGCTGGACCATTACCGCTGGATGCTTGAAGAGTACCGGGTTTCGCTCTTCGCCCAGCGCCTCGGCACGTCGCTGCCCGTGTCGGCCAAGCGGCTCGATCAGCAGTGGGCCCAAGTGCGCGGATAGCTTTTTTGGGAGAACCATCGACCGTGAGCGCGAACCACGAGACCTTGGCGGCGGCCCTGGCGGCCCATCAGATCGAACTGCCGGAGCCGCAAGTCGCCGCGCTGGAACGGTACGCGCGGCTCTTGTGGGAGTGGAACGAGAAGATCAACCTCACGCGCCACACGGACTTCGAGAAGTTCGTCACCCGCGATGTCGTCGACGCGATGGCGTTTTCACGTTTCCTGTCGCCGGGCGAGAAGGTGCTCGACGTGGGCACGGGCGGGGGCCTGCCCGGCGTGATCCTGGCGATCCTTCGGCCCGACCTGACGATCTGGCTTTCGGAACCGGTGGGCAAGAAGGCCCGGGCCGTGGCGGACATGATCGAACGGCTTGGCCTGAACGTGCCGGTGGTGCAGGGCCGGGCAGAAGACCTCTTGGGTCCGGCGCAATTCAATACCCTGGTGGTTCGCGCGGTCGCGCGGCTTTGGGAGCTGCTCCAATGGTTTCGACCCCATTGGGACGAGTTCGACCGGCTCTTGGTGCTCAAGGGGCCTGCCTGGATCGAGGAACGGGGCGAGGCGAGGCATCGCGGTTTGTTCCGCGATCTGGCGCTGCGCAAGCTCTGGAGCTATCCGCTGCCCGGGACGAACTCGGAAAGCGTGCTGCTTCAGATTTGCCCCAAGGACCGGCTCGGCGAGGACAAGCGGTGTCGTTTGCGCTGAGGACCGGCCGGCTTGTGGATTCTTGGCGAGTACGGTAGGTTGACGGATCGACGTTGTTGGGGCCTGCGAAACCACTCGATGGCCCAACGGTTACGATCGTTTCTCAGGCCCTTTCCACCTGCGCATAGGAGCACGTCATGCCGACCGTCGACGAGCTTTACGACGAGGCGATCAAGACCCAGCAGCAAGGGGATCTCGACGGAGGGATCGCCAAGCTCCGCGACCTGCTGGCATCCCATCCCGATTACGCGCTTGCCCACGGCGCGCTGAGCGTCTTCTACAGCAAACGGGAACAGTACGACGAGGCGATCGAGCACGCGCAGCGGGTCTGCGAGCTGGAGCCCGAAGACCCGTTCAGTTTCGTGGCTTTGAGCCTGGTGTGCCAGAAGGCGGGCCGGATCGCCGAAGCCGAGCAGGCGCTTTGGCAGGCTCGGCAGGCCAGTGCCCAAGCGCGTTTCCGCACGTAACAAGCGGCCAGACAATACCTTGGGCAGTCGCGGCGCGGCTTGTCCATCGGCCCAATAAGGAAAAAAACCGCAGGTCCTCCCACGGTGGGAAGACCTGCGGTGGATTGGTTGGATCGCCGCCAGACGTGCGTCTAGCGCGGTTGACCCATCAGGCCGGG
>JANLFZ010000172.1 GCA_024653385.1 Thermoguttaceae bacterium
GAACCGCGCCTCGCGGCCGCGCCGGGTGATGGCGGCCATCGGAACGCGGTCGTCGATCGAGCCGCCCACGCCGTCGCCGATCCGCACTTCGGTCCCTGGCGCGGCATCCATCGTCAGGTACGTGGTGACGCCACGGCCGGCGAATTCAATCCGAACGGCCTTCTCGGTCGTGCCGGCCAGAACATGCTCGACGTATTCCTGTCCCGGGTACTTCTCGCCGAGTCGGTCGTCCTTGGTCGCCGCGTCGCATCGCGCGCCCGTGCCGCGGTGGTGATAGAACCAGTCGAACCGCCGCGGGGTCGACGATTTCAGCTCGTCGAACACCACCAGGGCGTCGGGCAGGAGCCACATCGCCCGGCGGTGCGCCACCCCGGGGTAGGCCTCGTCGCACCGCGCCACGGCCACGGCGCTGCGGTCGTCGGCTTGGAAGAATTCCAGCTTGCCCGAGGCCGGCTTCTGCGAGGCGGCATCGACCAAGACCGCGTTGTGGCCGATGGTCGCCTTGTACCAGTCGCGGTGGATGGGCAGCCGATAGGCCTGGCTTCGCGCGCGCCCGGGGTCGACGCCCAACTCCTCGCCGTACCCGAAGAACACGAACGACAACTTATCGAAATGCCCGTGGAAGCCGCCGTACGGGCCGAAGGTGATCACCGCGGCCAGCCCAGCCTCGCCGCGCGCGCGGAGCACGGTGTGCCCAGCGCTAGGAAAGACTTTGCTCGACGGCTGCACCGTCCGCGGTCTCGCGCCGACCTTGCGCCCCAGCATCACTGAATCCCACGAAGCTCGCGCCGGAAGGTGGACCAGCATCGCCGGATCGCGATACGCATGGTACGCGAACTCGAGGTACGACGAGGCATGGCCGATGGTCGTACGGACGTCGTCGCCGAACCGTGGCAGCGACCCGTCGGGCATGGCGTATTCGACCGGCACGGTGAACATCTTGCGGAGGGACGGGTGGCTCCACAGGTCGATCCCCAGGCGTCGGGCCCCTTCGACAATGTGGACCATCGCCCGAAGCGTGTAGAAGTGGTAGCCCCAACTGTTCTCGTACCACATGCCGTCGTCCGAGACCGAGACGTCCATCTGGTACAGGAAGCCGTTTTGCGGCTGGGTGATGGCCTTGCGGGCCCAGGCGACGTCGCCGACCAGCGGGGCGGTCCAGAGCATTGCCGCATTGTGCCAGGTCTGCCAGTTGCTCTTGCCGGCCTTGTTCTTGTCGATGTTCTGGAGCATGGGCAGAAGCAGTCCGGAGCGGATCTTCTCGTGGTCGGCGGCCGAGAGGATCGGCGCGTCGTGGATCAGGTCGTAGGCCGGAGCGATCTCGCCGGCCAACGACGCCGACTCGTTGAGCGTTTGTTCGGCGAGGTGTCCGCCCGATCGGCCGGCCGCCTTGCCCGTGCGCCGGCTCGAATCGTGGTAGGGATATTCCTTGTACCGCTGCGCATAGCCCAAGAGGACTGCCTTGGCGTGCTCGGCGTAGCGGACCTCGCCGGTGATCGCGTAGGCCCAGGCCGCGGCCTCCATGCCTTGCAGGTTCTCGCCGTGCTTGCGCGCGAAGATCACATCGTCGTAAGGCTCTCCGGTGTAGACCGTCTTGCACCGGGGGCAACGGTGGTGGGTGTCGTCGACGGTCCGCAGGGCGATCTGGCATTTGTCGCACTGGTACCACTGGTTGTGCTGGCCTCCGCGCGGAGGGAACTCGATCGGCCGCTTGGCGGCGCGATCGGCCCGGGCGACGACGGCGGCCACCACGTCGTGCTCCGGCCCCGACGCCCGATAGGCCGCCCGCAGCCGATCCAACTCGACGGGCGTGCAGGCGATCACCGGATGCCTTTCCCCGGCCGGCAGGACGATCGGCGGGACCTGCCAAGGGACCGCCCCGAGCGCGCCAGAGACGAGCACCAACGCCGCCAGGCACCCAAGAGCGCAAACGCCTGTTCTTCGAATCATCGCTGAAACCTCCTCGCGGGTCATGGCCGCCGGCCCGGGCCGGACGAAACCGCCAGCATTGTTACGCGGGACGATACCGAGAGCAACCGCCCCCGGAAAAGCGAACCTAGAGGTCACTCGACACCGCCAGAGACTATACTGGGGACATCGCGGCCGTCTGGTCAAGCGAGCAAGGTCAATGCCTGGCTCTTCGAACGGCGTCCGAGAGCGTACCTCTTGGTAGATACCGTGATACGGAGGCCCCAGGCATACACACGGCCAACGTGTTCAAGACCGTCCGAAGGCAGGCCATTGGTCTGCTCGGGGAGTTCCGGGTGGAGACCCGCGAGGTCTACGCGAAGGTGTTTCGAAGTCGGAGTTTGGCACACGGGAGGGTTCAAAATGAGACTGACCCACGTTGTTGCGGTAGTGTTGAGCAAAGGCGTTCCGATCGAGGGCGGAAAACCGTTCCCCGGCTTCGCCTGGAGGACCACGCCGGATCTGAACATCAACGCCATCTGGCTCTACCGCTACATGTCGCAACCCGAGCAAGGCACGAGCAAGGTCTGGTGGGACCACCTGGTGGTCGCCAAGAAGTACATTGGACCACTGACGCCGGTAAGCAAGCGGGGCTCGCACAACTGAAACGACCTGCGAAACCGATCCCTTCATCGCGCCGCCTCGGTCAGACGACTCTCCAGTTTCCGGTGGACCAAGACAGCGCGGGCATCTTCCTTTCCGCCCCACCGATCGGTGATAATGGCGAAACCGTCGCCGTGTTCGCCGCGGCGCGTCATTGGTTCGTCCCAAGCGTTCGGAGGACAATCCCCATGAGAATGCCCATTCTGAAGCGTTCATCCGCCTGGATCGTGGTCGCCGTAGGATTGGCGTTTTCGGCCACGTCCATTCTCGTCGCGGCCGAGAAGCCCAAGGACAAACGCAAGGCCGCACAGGCCGAGCGCAAGCGGCCCGCGGCCGAGGCCATGCCCGAACTTTCGGCCGAGGCCGTTCAGAAGATCGAGGCCGCCTTGCCCGAGCGGGCCACGGCCAAACCCAAGAAGCCCCGCAAGGTATTGGTGTTCTGGCGCTGCGAAGGGTTCTTCCACGGCGGCGGGATCGCCGGCGGCACCAAGGCCATCGAGCTGTTGGGCAAGAAGACCGGGGCCTGGACGACCGACGTCACGCGGGAATACGCCGACTTGTCGGCCGAGAACCTCGCCAAGTACGACGTGCTGGTGCTCAACAACACCACGCGGTTGAAGCTCCCCGACGCGCAGAAGCAAGCCCTCCTCGACTTCGTGCAGGGCGGCAAGGGGCTCGTCGGCATCCACGCCGCCACCGACAACTTCTACGACTGGCCCGAGGGTGGCAAGCTGATGGGCGGAGTCTTCGCCGGGCACCCCTGGGGCGGCGGCGGCACCTGGGCCTTCAAGCTCGACGAGCCCGACCATGTGCTCCTGGCGGCCTTCGGCGGAAAGGGATTCAAACTCAAGGACGAGATTTACCAGTTCAAGGAAGCCTATTCGCGGGCGAACCAACGGGTGCTCGTGAGCCTCGATCTGTCGGACCCGGCCACCGGCAAGGTCAAGGGCGGCCGCGACGACAACGACTACGCCGTGGCGTGGATCAAGAACGTGGGCAAGGGGCGCCTGTTCTATTGCTCGCTGGGCCACGACGCGAACGTGTTCCAGGACCCGGCGGTGGTACGGTTCTACCTCGACGGCCTCCAGTTCGCGGCCGGCGACCTGGAGGCCGACGCGACGCCCAAGAAGTAGCCCAGCCATGACGATCCCCGCGTTCTGCCGAGACGCCATCGACGACGTGGTGCGCTTGCTCCGCGACTGCCGGAGCCTGCTGTTCATCACGGGGGCGGGCGTCTCGGCCGATTCGGGGCTGCCGACCTATCGGGGGATCGGCGGGTTGTACGAGGAGCAGGCGACCGAGGATGGCGTGGCCATCGAAGACGCCCTCTCGGGCGACATGCTGCGAACGCGCCCCGAACTGACCTGGAAGTACCTCGTGCAGATCGGCCGGGCGACCCAGGGCAAGACGTTCAACCGCGCCCACGAGGTGATCGCCGAGATGGAGCGGCACTTCGAGCGCGTCTGGACGCTGACCCAGAACATCGACGGCTTCCACCGGCAGGCCGGGTCGCGGAACCTGATCGAGATCCACGGCGACATGCACGAGTTGCTCTGCACGCGGTGCGCGTTTCGCGTGCATTTCGACGAGTTCCGCGAGCTGGCCATTCCCCCGCGCTGCCCCGAGTGCCTCGCGGTGCTGCGCCCCGACGTGGTGCTCTTCGGCGAGACGCTCCCCGAAGAGAAGCTTGCGCGGCTCTACGCCGAGCTGGACGTGGGGTTCGACATGGTCTTCTCGATCGGCACGACGAGCGTCTTTCCCTACATCATCCAGCCCGTGCTCTTGGCACGATACACCGGCCGGACGACGGTCGAGATCAATCCCGGCGAGAGCCGGGTGTCGCACCTGGTCGATATCCGCATTCCGCTTGGGGCGGCCGTGACCCTGGACGCGATCTGGACGCAATTCCTGGCGGGGGAAGGCGCGCCGGCGGTCTGACCGCGTGCCGCGGCCGTGTCAGATTTCCGTCCACGCGCCCGGAATGGGCACGGGATAGCGTCCGTTGGCGTCGGCACGCACCGGGGCGGGGCTGTCGTTGTTCAAGGCCGCCACGTTCGGGCAGAAGCGGAAGTTCGAGGCCATGGCCTCGTCCCAGGTGATGATCTTGCCCGAGTGGACCGCGGCCCGCCCCATGATCGCCGCCAGGTTCGACAAGGCCGCGCGACGCGACTCGTTGTGCGGCCGGTCGTTGCGAATGGCGTCGAGCAGGACGTTCCATTCGGCCTGCCAGGGGTTGACCTTCTCGGGCGTGGGCTTCCAGACGATGTTGTCGGCGGCCACGCGCTGGTCCTTGTACATGTGCACCGTGGGCGCGTGGATATTCCCCGAGAACTGCCCGGCGCACTTCGTCCCGTGGACGAACGTCGAGAAATCGTTGTGGCAATTGGGCACGTTGCGGCCGTTGACCATGGCCTTGGTCCCGTCGGCAAAGGTGTACTCGATCGAGTAGCTATCGAGGTTCTGGCTGGCGTCGTTGCTGTCGGCGGTGCGCCCGCCCAGCCCGTGGGCCGACACCGGCCAGCCGTCCTTGATCCAGCAGCACTCGTCGATCTGGTGGATCATCAGCTCGATGAACAAGCCCGACGAGGCCCAGAGGAAGAAATACGGCCGGCGGATCTGCCAGAGCAACTCGCTTTCGCCGCCCTTAAACGACCCCATCCGAGCGCCGGGATCCATGCGATAGGCGCGGATGAGCTGGATCTGGCCCATGGCGCCGTCGCGGATCCTCTGAATCATCTCTTGCCGCGCGCTGGAATGGCGGCACATGACCCCGCAGGCCACCTTGAGGTTCTTCTTCTGGGCCGCCTCGCCGATCTCGATAATCTGCTTCACCCCGGCGGGGTCGGGCGCGAAGGTCTTCTCCATGAACACATGGACGCCCTTCTCGACCGCGTAGGCGAAGTGCGTCGCGCGGAACGCGGCGTGCGTGGTCAAGAGGGCCACGTCGCCCGGCCGAAGGCAGTCGATCGCCTTGCGGTACGCGTCGAAGCCGACGAACTGGCGGTCCGGCGGTACATCGACCTGGTTGGGGAACTCCTTGCTCAGGTTCTTGTGCGAGCCGGCCAGGCGGTCCTTGAACACGTCGGCCATGGCGACGAGCTTGGCGGGAATGCCGGGGACCGACATCGCGTTGGCCGCCGCTCCGCTGCCGCGTCCCCCGCAGCCGATAAGCGCCAGGCGAATCGTGTTGTCCTCGGCGGCATGCACATGCGGAATCGAGACCCCGGCCAGGGCCGAGGCCGCGGCCAGCCTGCCGCTCCACTCGAGAAACTTCCGGCGTGACGGTCGGCGTGTGGAGGGCGATCGCGAGGTTCGCTTCATGGCTGCGTACTCCAGAGTTCGGGTTGATGGTGTGAGGGTGCAAGCTGGCGGGCTAGCGATGGCGCCATTCTGGGGCGTCGATCCATCCCTGTCAACCACCCGCGAGCGATTGCCCCTCCCGTCGCGTGCCTCGCCGGCGTCCCGTCCTATCCGAACCGGCCCGTGATGTAGTCCTCGGTTTCCGGGCGGTGGGGCCGAGTGAAGATCTGTTTGGTGACCCCGAACTCGACCAGCACCCCCTCGTACAAGAACGCGGTGTAGTCCGAAACCCGGGCCGCCTGCTGCATGTTGTGGGTGACCATGATGATCGTGTACTCGCCGCGCAACTCGCCGATCAGGTCTTCGATGCGCGTTGTGGAGCGGGGATCAAGGGCCGAGCATGGCTCGTCCATGAGGATGATCTCGGGCTCGACGGCGATGGCCCGGGCGATGCACACGCGCTGGTGTTGCCCGCCGGAGAGTTCCAAGGCCGAGTCGTGAAGCCGCTGGCAAACTTCGTCCCACAGCGCGGCCCGGCGGAGGCTGCGTTCGACCGCCGCATCGAGCGTGGCCCGGTCGCGGACCCCCGCAATCCGCAGTCCGTAGGCCACGTTCTCGTAGATCGACTTGGGAAACGGCGTGGGCCGCTGGAAGACCATGCCGACCCGGCGGCGAAGTTGAATGACGTCGATCGCCGGGTCGGTGATGTCCCGGCCGTCGAGCAGGATCTCGCCCGTGGTCCGCACGCCGTCGATCAGGTCGTTCATCCGGTTGAGGCAGCGGAGAAACGTCGATTTGCCGCATCCCGACGGGCCGATCAGCGCAGTGACCTGCTTCCGGGGAAAGTCCATCGTGATGTCGCACAGGGCGCGGCTGTCGCCGTAGTATAGCGAGAGGTCCCGCACCTGAACGACCGGGTCGTCGATCGTGGCCTGCGGGCTCGGGTCGGCCGGCCCGGGGGCCGGCTCGGCACCTGTCGGAAAACCGGGTTGCGCGTCGGAAAAGTTCATCGGGGACTCGATAAGGTCGGTTGTCGTCGGAACCTGCTCGAGCTGCGACCGGGGGCGATTGCCCGGGGCGCGGCGCTTTGCCTCACGCGGGGACCCGGGTGCGTTCCGGTTCGACTTTGCGATGGCTCTTGTCATATCGCTTGCGACGGATAGCGTCGTTTCATCCGGTTTCGAAGTACGATCGCCACGCTGGTCATCCCGAGGACGATCAGCACCAACAGCAGCGTGGTCACGTAGACCATGGGCTTGGTGGCCTCGACGTTCGGCGACTGGAAGCCGATGTCGTAGATGTGGTAGCCCAGGTGCATGAACTTGCGATCGAGATGGAAGAAGGGGAACCTCCCGTCGATCGCGATCGCTGGCAAGCTTGATCGCCCCCGTGAGCATCAGGGGGGCAACCTCGCCGGCGGCCCGGGCCATCGCCAAAATGAACCCGGTCATGATGCCGGGCGAGGCGATCGGCAGAAGCACGCGCAGAAGCGTCTGGAACTTCGTCGCGCCCAAAGCGTACGAGCCTTCGCGCACGGCGAGGGGAATGGTCCGGAGGGCTTCCTCGGTCGCGACGATGACCACGGGCACGGTCAACAGCCCGAGGGTCAGGCTCGCCCAAAGCACCCCGCCGGTACCGAAAACCGGCTGGCGCACCTCGTACCACTCGGGGAAGAACCAGCGATCAACCAGCCTTCCGATCCCGTAGATGAAGAACCCCAGGCCGAACATGCCGTACACGATCGACGGGATCCCGGCCAGGTTGTTCACCGCGATGCGTACCAGGCGGACCAGCCTGCCCTCCCGGGCGTACTCGCCCAAGTACACGCCGGCGAGCACTCCCAACGGAAAGCACGACACCGACATGAGAAACACGAGCATCACCGTGCCGAAGATGGCCGGAAAAAGTCCACCCTCGGTGTTCGACTCCCGCGGCCAGCCCAACAACAGCTCCTTGATCCGGGCCAGGTAGTGGCCGATCTTGGCCGGCACCCCCATGTCGTTGGGCGTATAGTGCCGCACGACATCCAATAGGGGCACCGCGTACGTTTGGTCCGGCCCGATGCTGAACACGGCCACGTTCTTTCGGAGTTCGGCGACATGCGCGTTCTGCTCGCTGGTCTTGCGCTCGGATTCGACACGGATCGCATCGCGCTGGGCGCGGCACTGAGCCAACTCGGCCTCCAACGCGGCGCAATGCGTGGGGATTTCCCCGGCCCCCGCCCCGCGCATTTGCCCCAACCGGTACTCCAGCCGGCGGATTCGGCCCTTGAGGGTTTGAAGGTCCTGGGTCAGGCCGTAGACTTCGGCTTCCAGGGGAGCGATCTGTTCCTCCCGGGCCCCTTGAACCGCGCGGAGGGCGGTCCCGAATCGCGCCAACGCATCGCCTTCCAACCTCTCGGCCAGCGGGCCCCGGACGTCGGCCAGAAATCCATAGAAGTTCCCGTTGCCCGTCCGCTCGAGCACGAGAACCCCTTTGGGGTAACTGATCCGGGCGATGTCGTCCTCCTTGTACCAGCGAAAGTCTTGACGCCGGGGATCCAACTCGCGATTGCCCGTCTTCAGTTGCAGGCTGCGGATGCCCGTGCCGGGATCGACGTCGCGTTTGACCAGTTCGCCGAGGACGGACGAGCCGTCGGCAAGCTTGAGCTGGGCGACGTCCGCCGGCCACAACGCGCCCAAACCGTTGGCCAGCGTGACGGCGACGAGGCCCAAGGTCAAGAGCAACACCGAGGCCACAGCGGCCCCGCAAAGCCATACGAACGGTTCGCCCTCGAGCCAAAACCGCTTGTCGCGGGGCGCCTGGCCTAGAACCGGCCGTACCGCTTCCGAAGGCGCTGGCGCACCAACTCCGCCGCCGTGTTCAGCGCGAAGGTCATCAGGAACAAGAGTACTGCACATAGGAACAACACCCGGTACAACGTTCCGTCGACCGGGGCCTCGGGGATTTCCACCGCGATGTTCGCCGAGAGGGTACGCATTCCGTTCAACGGGCTCCAGTCGAGGATCGGGGTGTTGCCCGTGGCCATCAACACGATCATCGTCTCGCCGACGGCCCGGCCGAAACCGATCATCACGCCCGCGAAGATGCCAGGGCTGGCCGACGGCAGCACCACGCGCCACACGGTTTGCCAGCGGCTGGCGCCCAGGGCCATCGACGCGGCGGACAGGCTGTGCGGCACGGTCGAGAGCGAGTCCTCGGCGATCGAGAAGATGATCGGGATCACGGCAAACCCCAGCCCGAACGCGATGAGGATCGCGTTCCGCATGTCGTACCGCATGCCCAAGGTCTGGTACATCCAGAGCTTGAAATCGCCGGCGAAGAAGTAGTGCTCCAACGGGGCGACGAGCAGCGTCGCCAAGGCGGCGCCCGCGGCGATTACCGGGATCAGCACGAGAAACTCATAACCCGTTTCGATCCGCCTGGCCCAGTCGAACCGCCGCACGCCCTGCCAGAGCATCAGAAACACCACGAACGCCAGGGGGATGGTCACGGCGCTTGCCGCCACGGCGAGAATCCACCGGTCGATGATCGGAGCCAGCCACAACGCCACCAGAAAGCCGATGACCACCGAGGGCAACGCGGCCATGATCTCGACGGCCGGTTTGATCGCCCGCTTGAATCTCGGCGTGGTGAACTGGCTGGTATAGATGGCTCCGAACAGGGCCAACGGGACGGCAAGCAGCATGGCATAGACGGTGCCCTTGAACGTGCCGAATACCAAGGGGACCACGCTGATCTTGGCCTCGTAGTCGTCGGCTCCCGTGGTCTGCCAGGTCATGCTCGGCGCGTCGTAGCCTTCGTAGTGGACGCGGCCGAAGAGCGTCTTCCAGCTCACTTCGGGGTGCGGCACGTCGATTTCCCACGCGATCAACTCGCCGCGGCGATCCAACCCGATCGCCGCGCTACCCCGCGGGGCCAGCCCCACCAGCGCGAGAGGCTCGTCCTTGGCCCCAAGCGCGAGCAGGTGGCGCTGGCTGGTCATGTGGTCGAAGTGCGCGGCGCCATTGGCCCCGAGGCTCAAGAGCGACTTGTTGCGGGCCGAGGGAAGAATCGCCTCGACCGGGCCGTCGTGGGCTCGAAGCTCGTGGGTCCGAGTCAACACCGGCCTGCCTCCTTCGACCCGCACGGGGAACCACGTGGTCACCCCTCCTCGGGAATCGCCGACCGCCAGCGATACATCGCCGAAGACCATCGCCAACGCGGTGATCTCGCGGCCGTCGTCGAACGCACGGACGATCTCCTTCGAGACGACCGATCCGTCGTCGTCGAGCTGCCAGCGTGCGATCTGGCCCTGATCGGTCCCGGCATAGAGCCAAGTCCCCTGGCGGTCCATCGTCAGCGCGGTGATCGGCCCGAGGCCGTCTTCGTCGATGGTCGCGTGGTGGAGCTTGACGACCGCCTCGCCGAGCAGGTTCTTGGCGGCGACAGCGCGGGTGACGGCCAGCCGGTTGCCCGGCAGCAGCCGGACCGCGGTCACCCGTTCGTCGATGGCGAGCCCTCGGGTCACTTCGGCGTGGCGTGCCACGGCCCGCGGGGCTGGCCCCTGGCCCTCGGCGGCGAGACTCGCCCGCGTCAAAACGGCGTAGGTCGCGGAGGGCTTGCCGGCCGAATCGCGCTCTGGCGTCGGGACCACGTCGACGAGCGTGATCGACCCGTCGTCCCAAAGAAGGGTGTAGCGCGACGTGGCGCGGCGGTCCACGACCACGTCGCCTCGGCGCTCGACGAACTCCCCGACGTCGCGTTCCACGGCGCGGAGGGTCCGGGCGCGCGAATCCCGCGGGGGCGAGATCCGCTGCTCGGCAAGGACCTCGCCGGTCGCCAGGTCGAGCACGGTGATGCGGCCGTCGCGCGCGACGTAGTGGCCGGCCGGCTTCTGGATGCCCTCCAGCACATCAATGCCGACCGCCAGCACGTCGCGCACCGTGGGTTCGGCCAGCTCGACCCGAGCGACCTCGCGCGCCCGGCCCGGCAGGAACAACGGAATCGCGTTGCTCGCGACGAGCGCGAGGATCAAGACCACGCTGGCGATGATCGCGATGCCGCCCAGTGTAATCACCCAGCGGGCTACCCGATCGCGCCGCTTGATCCTGCGGAGCGTCCGATCGCTGATCGTTGCCATGAATCGACTACTTGAGCACTTCGAGTTGCTGGCTGACCATCTTCGCGGGCAGCGGACCGTAGCCGTCCTTGACGACGATTTCCTGGCCCTCGCGCGACAGCACGTATTTCAGGAACTCGGCCACCAGCGGCTGAAGCGGCTCGTTCGGTTTCTTGTTGATGTAGATGTAGAGGACGCGGCCGAGCGGGTATTTGCCGCTTAGGGCATTCTGGAAGCTCGGCTCGGCCAGGGGTTCGGTCGACTTGGCGGCCAGCGGCACCGCGCGCACTTCGGAGGTCAGGTACCCGATGCCCGAATAGCCCACGCCGGCGCGGTCCTTGGCAACTCCGTTGACCACGGCCGCCGAGCCCGGCTGTTCCTTCACCGTGTCCTTGAAATCGCCTTTGAACAGGGCGTGTTCCTTGAAGAACGCGTACGTACCGCTGGCCGAGTTGCGCCCGTACAGGCTCAAGGGGAGGTTTTCCCACGGGCCTTCCAGACCCACCTGGCCCCAGACCGTGACCTCGCGGTAGCCGCTCTTGCGGGTTTTCGAGAACATGCAGTCGATCTGTTGGAGCGTCAGACCGTGGATCGGGTTGTCGCGGTGGACGAAGACCGCCAAGGCGTCGATGGCCACGCCGATCTGCGTCGGCTTGTAACCGTGCTTCTTCGCGAAGGCCTCTTCCTCCTCGGCCTTCATCGGGCGCGACATGGGCCCGAGCTGCGCCGTCCCCTCGATGAGCGCCGGCGGCG
>JANLFZ010000173.1:0-5235 GCA_024653385.1 Thermoguttaceae bacterium
TCGGTCGACAGCACCACGACCGAGGACTTGCCTTGGGCCGCGGTCCAGCCCTCCTTGGCCTGGAGTCGGACCTGAAGATCCTGCGAGTCGAGCGCCACCGGGCCGTCGGCGAGCATGAACGTCACCTGACCCTCGGCCTCCATGGCCCGGAGCAATTCGGCCGGGTCGGTCTGAGCGATCAATTGCCGCAGAGCGGGCAGGCGGCGCCCCAGCCGGGGTCCCAGCCGCTTCAGGTCGGGCAGCACCGTGTAGGTGATGTACTGCTCGGCGCGCTGGGTGAACTCGACCTTCTTCACGTTCAACTCGTCGAGCACCAGCCAGGCGTGATCCTCCAGCCAGCGCTGATCCGCCGGATTCGTCAGCACGACCTCGACCTGCGGCAGCGGCTGGCGGACCTTTTGCCTGGCCGCCATGCGCGCGCTGCGCCCCAGCGAGACGATCTCGCGCACCAGCGCCATGCGGCGCGACAATGCTTCGTCGATCGCGGCGGGGTCGCCCGCGGGATAATCGCACAGGTGGACGCTTTCGGCCACGCCGCCGGTCGCCGTGAACGGCTCGACCGCCAGGCCCTGCCAGAGCCGTTCGGCCAGAAACGGCACGAACGGGGCAATGAGTTTCGCCGTGGTCAAGAGGCACTCGTAGAGCGTCCAGTAGGCGTCCGACTTGTCGTCCGAAACCTCCCCGCTCCAGAAGCGATCGCGGCTGCGCCGCACGTACCAGTTCGACAGCGCGTCGACGAACTCGCCGAGCCGCTGGCAGGCGGCGAAATTGTCGTAGGCGTCCATCGCCCTCACCACCGCCGCGGCAGTGCGGTTCAACTCGCTGAGGATCCAGCGGTCCAACTCGCTTCGCTGGGCGACCGGCCGGAAAGTGTTGGCGCGGGCCAGCACCTCCGAATCCAACTGGCCCGGGTGGTCCAACCCCGACGCGGCAGGATCGAAGCCGTCGATATTCGCATAGATCACGAAGAAGCTGTAAACGTTCCACAGGCGCAGGAGGAACTCGGGGATGCTCTCCTTGATCGCCTGCTCGCTGTACCGGATGGAGGTCCACGGCGGCTGATTGGCGAAGAAGTACCACCGCAAGGCATCGGCCCCATAGCGGTCGAAGATCTCGTCCGGCTCGCGGTAATTCCGCTTGCTCTTGGACATCTTCTGCCCGTCCTCGCCCAGCATCAGCCCGAGCACCACGCAGTTGCGGAAAGGGTGCGGATAGGGCGCCGCAAGGCGTGCGCCGCGATCCGAAGCCACGGCCCCGCCTCCCGCTCCCTGCTCCGTGCTCCCCGCTCCCTGCTCCCCGCTCCCCGCTCCGTCGTCCTCGCTGAACAAGAGCGTGCTGATCGCCAGGAGGCTATAGAACCAGCCCCGGGTCTGGTCGAGGGCCTCGCTGATGAAGTCGGCGGGAAACTGGTCGGCCAGGCGCTCGCGCGATCCGGGCTGGTGCGGATAGCCCCATTGGGCAAAGGGCATCGCGCCGGAGTCGAACCAGCAGTCGATCACTTCGGACACGCGCCGCATCCGCTTGCCTGGGGCCTTGGGCGAATCGTAGGTAATGGCATCGATGTACGGCTTATGGACCTTCAGGTGCTCCGAGAGGCTGGGGTCGGCGCGCTTGGCCTCGTCCCAGACTTCGGTGCCCTGGACGCCGGGCTTGGCCAACAGCTCGGCGTAGCTGGCCACGGCCTCGGCGTAGCCGGTCTCTTCGCAGACCCAAATCGGCAGCGGGGTGCCCCAGAACCGCTCGCGCGACAGGGCCCAATCGACGTTCGTCTCGAGGAAGTTGCCGAACCGGCCGTCGCGGATGTGCTCCGGAAGCCAGCCGATCCGCCGGTTGTTCGCCAGCATCCGCTCCTTGAAGCGGGTGGTGCGGATGAACCAGCTCTTGCGCGGGTACTGGATCAGCGGGTCTTCCTCGGCGCGCCAGCAGAACGGGTACTCGTGCAGGTATTGCTCCTGGTGCAAGAGCGTGCCGTCGGCGCGCAGCTTGCGGATGATGTCGCGGTCGGCGTCCTTGACCCATCGGCCCTGATAGTCCGGCGCCTCGGCGGTGAACTTGCCGTCGGGACCGACCGCGCAGATCAAGGGCGGGCCTTCGCCGTCGGCAAAGCGAGCCTGCTCGGCCAGGAGCACCTCGTAATCGACCTCGCCGAATGCCGGGGCCTGGTGCACCACGCCCGTGCCCGTGTCGGTGGTCACGAAGTCGGCCGGCACGACCCGCCAGGCAATGGCTTCGCGGCCGCCCGCCTTCAGTCGGCCCTGTTTCCGGCCCTGGGTCTTGTAGTAGTAGTCGAACGGCGGCACATAGCGCCGGCCGACGAGATCGGCGCCCCGGACCCTCGAAAGGACCGTGAGTTTCCGGTGGAGCTTGGCCGCGAGCGTTTCCACCAACGCCGCCGCGACGATCAGCTTGCGCGACTCGCCCTCGACGGCCACCGTGGCGTACTCGAGGTCCGGCTTGACCGCGGCGAACTGGTTGTTGGGCAGCGTCCACGGCGTGGTGGTCCACACCAACAGGTCGGTATCGGGTTGATCGACCAGCGGAAAGCGGACGTAGACGCTCGGGTCGGCCACCTGGCGGTATCCCTGGCCCACCTCGCCCGACGACAGCGCCGTGCCGCCCTGCGCCCACCACCAGACGATCTTATGCCCTTGATACAACAAGCCCCGGTCGAACAGGTTCTTCAGCGCCCACCATACGCTCTCGACGTAGCTCTGGTGGTAGGTCACGTAGGCCTGGTCGAGGTGGATCCAGAATCCCAGACGCTCGGTAAGCTGTTCCCACTGCTTCGTGTAGCGAAACACGCTTTCGAGGCACTTGCGGATGAACGGCTCGACCCCGTAGCGTTCGATCTCGTCCTTGGCGTGGATGCCCAGCTCCTTGCACACCTCGACCTCGACCGGCAGGCCGTGCGTGTCCCACCCGGCCTTGCGCTCGCAGCGGTAACCGCGCATCGTGCGATACCGGGGGAAGAGGTCCTTGATCGCCCGAGTCAGGCAGTGGCCCGGATGGGGAAGGCCGTTCGCCGTGGGGGGGCCTTCATAGAACACGAACGCCGGCCCTCCCTGACGGGCCTCAAGCGATTTCTCGTAAATGCGCCGCTCGCGCCAGAAGCGGATGACCTGTTCTTCGATCCGAGGAAACGAGACCGGACTCTCGACGGGACGAAACATGGCGGTTGGCAACACCCGAGTCCCTGGGAACAAAACCGCTAATAGACCGCGCGGCCGGGGGTTTTTCAACCCAAGATGGCCACCCGGCCGGGGGAAAGGCGTTGACAGGCCAGGAGGATGTCGCACAATGCGCCGCGGTGGACCGAAACGCACGCGCCCCACGCCAGTCGCGTGGAGTCGCATGGAAACGTCCGGGTAGGGAGGGTCCGATGCCACGCATTCTGTTGTGTTGCGCGGGGAGTATAGCCCTCATGGTGGGCTGGGTTGCGCCACCCTCGGCTCTTGCCGCGGACGATCCGAGTGCGGCCCTCCGGGCGATTGCCCCCCACCAGTGTGCGCCGGCCTTGGAGGATTACACCTTCATGTGGTGGGCTTACGGCTGGCGCGGCAGGTCCCCCGAAGGGGCCCGGGTGTTGGCCTTTCAGACCGGACGCTTCGGCCTGGCGCTGGACGTGGATCGGGCGAAGCTGCTTTGCCTGGGGCCGATCGCCAAGCCGAAGCCGTATGATGTGGCCGCCAGCGACCCGAACGACGTCGTGCTGAAGCTGCCGCCGGCCGAGTTGGCCATCGAAATCCAAAACGGCGGGCGGGTCTACCGCGCGGTGCGCGCGCGGTTCCCGAGCCGAATCATCGAGAGCGGGCGGTTCTTCCAGCGGTGCGACCTGCACGACCTGCGGTTTGCCGACGATCAGAACCGCGAGCTTGCGATGGCCGGGCGACTGGAGATCGCCGTGTGGCCCGACCGAGTTGCCTTCGGCGTCCAGGTGACGCCCCAAGAGCCGCTTGCCGACGCCACGATCCGGCTGGCATTGAACGCCAAGGGAGCGCCGAGTCGCGCGGACCTCCAGGCGCTGGTGTCCGGGAAGAGGTACGAGGTGCAATGGACGCCCGACCCACCCAGCGAATCGACCGACAACGACATGGTGCGCGTCGTTCCCGAGGCCGGGCACGCGGGGTCGTCCGTTTCGTACGACCCGTTCTACGGATGGCACCGCATCGACGTGTCTCCCCCCTCGTCGCCGCCGGAAAGCCTCCTGCCGGGCGACACGCCCGCGGAACGGCTCCGCGTCCGGCTCCGCAACGACACCGACCGGCCGAGGTCGATCCGCCTTCTTTTCGCCAAGGAGAGCGGTTCCTGGAGCATCACGGGCATGTCGCCGATGCTGCTGGACGGCGCGGGTCGGCCCACGGGCATACCGGTGCAGATCTCGAAGAACTGGCACCGTAAGGAGGAACGGCTGTTGTACGAGGGGCCCTGGTTTCACGGTCTGACGTTGCTGCGCCTCGCGCCGCGGAGCCAGACCGAGTGCCAATTCGTCCTGGCTTACGCGCGTTGGGGAGGGCTGCCCGCCGCGTCGCACGCCCAGTTGTGCCTGGTGGGGTGGGGCGTCGATCAACTGTGGGACCAGGCCGCCATCGGCTCGTGGGGCGAGTCGATCTGCTACGACCCCGACGTGAACCTCAACCGCGCGATGATCGACGATATCCGGCCGCTCATGGTCTGGGGCATGAACCAGAAGCAGGTCAAATGGACATGGACCAACAACGTCGGCGGGGGCGACTTTCTGGTGTACTTCGATGCCCAAGGCCAGAAGCAGTACCTCTCGCGCATGCGCACCGCCTACACGGCCCAATGCCCGAACCTTACCGAGGTGACCTATGCGGGCCAGAGCCCCGACGGGAACCTGGCCGCGCGGATCACCGTCTCGACGCCGGCGGTGGACGACTACAACCGGGCCTTTCACCGCGTGCGCTACGACGTGCTTCGCAAGACGGCCTTCCGCCGGCTGGCCTTCTACCAGCTTGGGGCCGATCAGTACAACGACGCCCCGGTGCGGTTGCTCGCGCGGGGCAACGCCGCCGGACTCGTCGAATCGTGGGAGCCGGGGCCAGACCTTCGGCGCGACGCAGGCTACGTGCGCACCGCGATCGCGTGCGAGGGGCGCACGCCGTGGTTCTCGCTCCACCACGCACGACGGCACGACGACAAGGGCGGGGCTTGGGCGAATCGGGGGTTGGTTCTCCGCCGCTGGAACGCCCGATTGGCCGGCCGCGATGCCCCGAT
>JANLFZ010000173.1:5245-11412 GCA_024653385.1 Thermoguttaceae bacterium
ATCGCACCCAAGGGCAAATGGGCAACGTCTTGGTGGAGATCGTCCCGCCGCCGGAGGTCAAGGAACTCTTGCCCGGCGACTTCGTCGAGGCCGAGGTCCACCTCCTGGTGCTACCGATGGCTGCCGACGACTATTACGGACCGAACGAGGGTCTTCGCGCCGCCCTGGCGCGCGATGCCGACACGTGGAAGATGGTCCACCGCGAGGCCGTGGGGAACGACCTGGCGATTCAGGCCACCAAGGGGACCATCCAGCGCGCCTACCCCATCGCCCTGGTCGCAACCGGCGACGAACAGGCCGAATTCTCGGTGACCGGGGGCCTCGGGTACGTGCCGATCACGATCTTCGGCCTGAAGTGTCCGCACGGCTGGCAGTTGCTGCAATCGAGCCGAGGGGCATGGATGCCGGTCGCCCGCAACGACTTTCCCCAAGCCGACTACGACCCCTCGACCGCCACATGGCGTCTGACGTGGAATGTGTCGCTCGATCGGCCCGGCGATTCCGCCGGCGCGGCCACATGCTTCAAGATCGCCAAGACCACTCGCCCGGGCCGGAACCCGCGATAATCACCCGCTGGGGGTAGCGTCCAGGGGTGGCATCGAGGCGCATGGTCACCCGCAAGAGGAATCGCGGTTGCAGCACCTCCGCCTAAAGAGGGGTGATTGCTTCCGTATGCGGCGGAGGCGACAATGGGTTCGACTCCAACCGCACTGGGTTCGCGCGAGACCGAGCCCGGGGGGTTGGGGTTCATAGATGATGAAAGCGTTTTTCTGGCGGCGTTCCGACATCCGGGGTGGATGTCCGGTGGCTGCCGCGCGTGTCCCCCTTCTCGATTCAAGGAGCCCCTCTGATGAGGACGTTGCGGTTCTTGCTGACCCTGGTGTTGGTGCTGGTGGTTGCCACGCCCCTTTTGGCCGGCGAGGGCAAGAAGAAGAAGGCCGCCAAGCCGAAGGCCCCGCCCGCCTTCATGCCGGCCCAATTCCTCGAGGGCCTGAAGCTGACCGACGACCAGAAGGAGAAGGTCGAGAAGATCAAACAGGAGTTCACGCCGAAGCTCGACGAACTCCGCAAGAAGATGATGGAGGTGCTGACCCCCGAACAGCGCAAGGCCGAGCAAGAGGCCCGCAAGAATGCCAAGCAGGCGGGCAAGAAGGGCAAAGAGGCTGAGGACATGGTCCGGGAAGCCGTCAAGCCCACCGACGAACAGCAACAGAAGTTGGATTCGCTCCGCAAGGAAATGGGCGCGCTGATGAAGGAGATTCGGGGCAAGCTCATGGACCTGTTGACCGAGGACCAAAAGGCGGAACTCAAGGCCAAGGCCAAGGAAAAGAAGAACAAGTAGCCAGGCGCGGGCCGTCGCGCTGTCTCGACAAGACGGATCGGCGGCTCCTTCCCCTCGCTTGACCCTGGTCGAGGGCCGGTCCCACTGCGGGAAACCGGCCCTCGCTGTTTTCGCACCGTAGCAACCTCGTTTGGCCGGGGGTACAATGCGGCCCATGAAGCTCGCATTCAGTTCCAATGCCTACCAGCGGTTCTCGGTCGAAGAGACGATTCGGCGGATCGCCGGCCTGGGCTACGCGGGACTGGAGCTTCTGGCCGACGTGCCCCACGCCTGGCCCGCCGGACTGCTCGACGCGCAGAAACAAGCGATCCGCGACGCCCTGGCCCGGCATCGATTGGCGATCTCGAACGTCAACGGCTTCATGATGAACGCGGTGGCCGACCCCCGGCAGCCGTACTGGCACCCCTCGTGGATCGAGCCCGACCCCAACTACCGGGCGATCCGCCGCGAACACACCAAGCGGGCCTTGCGCCTGGCCGCCGAGTTGGGGGCCCCGAGCATCCAGACCGAGCCCGGCGGGCCGCTCGTCGCGGGCCAATCCTGGTCCGACGCCGCGCGCGTCTTCTACGACGAACTCATGCCCTGCATCGAGGTCGCCGAACAGTGCCAGGTCGATCTGCTGATCGAACCCGAGCCGGGCCTCTTGATCGAACGGTTCGACCAGTACCTCGAATTCGCCGGCCGGATCGACTCGCCGCGCTTGGGGCTCAATTTCGACATCGGGCACGCCTATTGCGTCGGCGACGACCCGGAACGTTGGGTCCCTCGCATGGCGCCCTTTACCCGGCACTACCACCTCGAAGATATCGCGCCAACCCGGGTTCACCAGCACCTCATCCCGGGGCACGGGGCGATCGACTTCGAGGCCACGCTCCGCGCGATCGCCGCGACCGGGTACGACGGCTGGCTCACCGTGGAGCTTTACCCCTATCTCGACCATCCGGACGACGCCGGCCGCCAGGCGAAACAGTTCCTGGAGCAGGTGCTGGCCGGGATCGGGATGACGGCGAGGGATGACGGATGAGGGATGACTCGCGGAACGACAGCGACGATGGGCCGACCGGCGTGGGCGCGTACCTGGAACTGGTCCGGTTGCCGAACCTCTTCACGGCCGCGGCCGACGTGGTGATGGGCTTTCTGGCCACCCATGCCGTTCTGACCTCGGCGGACCACGCGCCCTTCGGCCTGTTGATCGCCTCGTCGTGCGCGCTCTACGCGGCCGGCGTGACGCTCAACGACGTGTTCGATCGCCACCGCGACGCCGCCGAGCGACCGGAGCGCCCCATTCCGTCGGGCCGCGTGCCCCTCGGCGCCGCGTTGGCGCTCGGCTGGGGATTGCTCGCGTTCGGGCTCGTCCTGGCAGGCGCCGCCGCCGTGCTCTCGGGCGAAGCCCGGCCCGCCGTGGTCGCCGCGCTTCTGGCCGGCGTGATCGTCGCCTACGACGCCGTGCTGAAGACCACGCCGCTTGGCCCGCTGGCGATGGGTGCGTGCCGGGCTCTCAACGTGCTTCTGGGCATGAGCCTCTTCGAGGCCGCGTGGCTTGGGCCGCACTGGCTGGTCGCCTCGGCGGTCGGGGTCTACATCGTCGGGGTGACGTGGTTTGCGCGGAGCGAGGCCCGGCCCGCCGGGCGCGGGCCGCTCGTCGCGGCCACCGTGGTGGTGCTCGCGGGAATCGGATGCCTCGTGCTCTTGCCCGCCTGGGTCTTCCGCGAGCTGTTCGTGCGCGAGGTGACCGCCGAGGGATGGTACCTGCTATTGGCGATTTTGGGCATGCACACCGCGGTGCGCTGCTTCCAAGCCATTGCCGAGCCCGAGCCGCAGCGGATCCAGTTGACCGTGCGCTATTTGATCCTCACCCTGGCCGTGCTCGACATGGCCGCATGCCTGGCTTTTCGAGGCGTGCCGGGGGCGGTGGCCGTGCTCGCGACGTTTCTGCCCGCCGTGGTCCTTAGCCGGTGGATTCCCACGACATAGGGCTTACCCGAAATACTCCGGCTCGTTGCCGGGCTTCCACTTGATGTTGCAACCGAGGCTCGGCCACTGTTCCTCCGGGGCCGGGCGGCCTTCGAGCACGGCATCGAGGGCGCGGCGCAGGTCGGCGCCGGTAATCGGCTGGTTGTTGCCCGGCCGGCTCGAATCCATCTGACCCCGGTAGAACAGCCAGCGCTGGCGGTCGAAGAGGAAGAAGTCGGGCGTGCATGCCGCGCGATAGGCCTTGGCTACCTCCTGGGTCTCGTCGACCAGGTAGGGGAACGTATAGCCGCGGCGGGCGATCTCGTCGCGCATCTTCTGCGGCGAGTCGTCGGGGTACATCTGGTAGTCGTTCGAGTTGATGCCCACGACCGCCACGCCGCGCGCCTGGTACTCGCGGGCCAACTCGGCGAACCGGTCGGCGATGTGCTTCACGTAGGGACAGTGATTGCAGAGAAAGACCACCAAGAGCGCCGTCGCGCCGTCGAAATCGTGAAGTGAAACGACCTTGCCCTCGGGATCGCATAGCGAAAAGTCGGGGGCCGAAGTCCCCAACGGGAGCATCGTACTGGCAGTTCGCACCATGATCGCCTCCATCAAGCCGCAGAGGATATCCGCACGAAGACCTCCGAGGTTGCCCCGCGCGGCAATTCTACGCGCCGGCGCCCAATCGGAACAGGCGGCGGGCATTGGCCGCGGTCTCGAACGCCACCTCGTCGAGCGTGACGCCCCGAAGTTCGGCGAGGCGCTGAGCCGTCAACGCCACATGGGCCGGCTCGTTCCGTTTCTCCTTCCCACGGAGCGCCTGGGGGACGAGGTACGGGCTGTCGGTCTCGACCAGTAGCCGGTCGGACGGGACCGCCCTGGCCGCCTCGCGAAGCGGCTCGAACTTCTTGTTCGTGTAGGTCACGGCGCCCGAGAAGCTGATCGCCAGGCCCAGCGCCAGGCACTCGTCGGCCATCGCCCGATCGCCGCTGAACGAGTGGAGCACACCCCGCAGCGGCCCCCGGGCTGCCGCCTCGCGGAGCATGGGCAAGAGATCCGCGCTTGCCTCGCGGCAGTGGATGATCACCGGCAGGTCGCGGGCCTGGGCCAGGCGCAAGTGCCGGTCGAAGTAATCCTGCTGCACGTCGAACGGGGTGTAATCCCAATAGCGATCCAGACCCGTCTCGCCCAGGGCCACCACGCCCGGTTCACTGACCATGGCCACGATGCGGTCCCAGTCGTCGGGCGCGGCCTGGGCACAGTAGTTCGGCTGGATGCCGACCGCCGCGTAGAGCCCCTGGTGCGTTTGGGCCAGCCGCAGCACGGACTGGCTGGAGTCGGCCGAGATCGCCGGGCAGACGATGGCCGTCACGCCCGCCCGGCGTGCCCGGGCGATCACCGCATCGCGGTCCGCATCGAACTCCTCGGCGTCGAGGTGGGCGTGGGTGTCGACCCACGGGGAGGTACTCATGTTCGGTCACCATCCTGTCCTGTTCTTTCGCGTCTTCTGGTGCGCGATACTTCGCCGCCCTGGCCCCCTATTCACTGCTCATCGCCAGTGCGCCGACTCGGCCGCGGCATGTCGTCGTACCCCGCATGGTGGAAGCGGTGCGGGGCAAGAAGCCTCTCCTGCGAACATGCACTCCTCCTTGGTCTATTCTCCCAAGAGCACATCCTGCCATTTAGCTAGTTCGTCCTCCTCGAAAACGTTGATCGCCCGCAGCGCCGCCATTGTGTCGGAAATGCTAGGCCACTCCAAGCCAGCCTTCTCTAGGGCCGTCTTCAAGTTCGCGCAGTGCGTGGGGTGACACCCTCGGGGAGAAGTAGGGGCATACTCCTCCTGCGGATTCCATCGCACCATCTGCGCGATGAGCAAGGCTGCTCGAACATGGCCTGCAAGGTTCCTGCTCTTGCAGCGACCTCGAAGCAACGCCATGTCGGCCTTGAGGTTGCGGGCCAAGGAGTCGAGGTAGCCCCACGACGACTCCTGCTTCGTTGCGTAGTCAACCCGTGTCGTTGTCTCGTAGCCTACGGTCGCAATATCCACGTTGCGCAGCAGGAGCGAAATCAGTACCCCAGACTTGACGACCCCGCGACGGTAGTGCAGGTAGACGAGCCGCGTGACGGTGATGAATATATCCAGAAAGTTGTCCAGGCCGTTGATATTCCCCCTCGCCGCATGTTGTTCAAGCTTCCGCTTCTGATGGCGTTGAACGAATTCGACAAGGGCGTCCGCGAGGGTACTGCGAGCTTCAAGCGACCCCAACCACTCGGGATCAATGTCGGGTCTATAGGGGTCGTGGGCCTTCAGGGTGAACGGTGATAGCCCCCGCAGGCGATGCTCGCCGTCGAAGAAGCGGATATTCAGGTTCTTCAGGTACTCGACAACCGCTTGGAGCCCCTCAGTCTTCGCCAGTTCATCGAGAAACTCCGGGAGGCCCTCACCTGACTCCTCAATTCGGGATTTCCTGTTCCCGCCACCGCCTTCGGATGCGATGTAAGTCAATCGGTGCGGCTGAACGACCCAGGTTGGCGATCCCTCAAGTCGTTTTTTTCCAACGTGGGCGACCAATGACGCCGCCAACGCGCCGCCAAGCTGCGGCCATACGGAATCGGGAATCGTCACGGTCTTCCGCCCTGAACGGACGTTCGGAAGAAACCAAGTCTTCAACGGGGTGCTTTCACGGACGTTTCGGATAGCCAGGGCCAGACTGTCAGGATTGGCGGGGAGCGAGTGTTCGTAAGACACGGCCAACTGGCCTTGCTCGTCAAGCACTGCGTCAACGATCCGAACGTCGTCCATATCGGTCTTCTTCTCGCAATCCGACATCTCTGTGCCTGGCTGGAAGTCCTTTGCGTGAATCCTCTT